>JAYUSJ010000022.1:0-28295 GCA_043755735.1 Verrucomicrobiaceae bacterium
GCCAGTTTCGCAAACGCAGGACCGGACGCGTGACGAGCGACGATTCGCGACTCACCGGCACGGTGGACCGAATTGCAGACCCGAGCGACAAGATGGAAGCCGCGTGGGAGGAGGAATGGCAGCGCAACCTTTTCGACGCGGCAATCGCCCAGCTCAAACGCAAGGTCGATGCAAAGCAGTTCCAGATCTTCGATTGTGTCGCCATCAAAGGCTGGTCCGCTTTGGAGACATCGAAGCAACTGGGCGTCAACATCGCACAAGTTTACCTCATCAAACATCGGCTCAAATCGATGCTCAAAAAAGAAGTCCTCGCACTCGATAAATAGACCATGAACCTCAGAACCATCCTTTCACTTTTCGCCGTAACCGCTACTGCGGCAGAACCCACGCTCACGCTTTCACGCGAGCAAAACTGGCTTATCATTCACGCTCCGCACGTCCCCGGTGGCGAGATTCGCATCAACTATCTGGAAGCATACTGCCGGCCCGGCTCCACCGATGCGGACTGGGCAAAGACCGTCATCCATCACCGCTGCGAGCTGGTTTCCCTCAGCGAAGATCGCAAGACGCTGAAACTCCGCGACACACTCACGGACGGTGTCACCGTGGAGCACACGATCACCGCAAAAGACGACGAGGTCGATTTCCGCCTCACCGCCCGCAATCCCACGGACAAAGCCAGCGAAGCCCACTGGGCCCAGCCATGCGTGCGGCTCGGCGCATTCACCGGCTATACATCCACCGAGCCCGCACCCAAAGGAGCGCCGGAAGACTATCTCGGAAAATGTTTCATCTTCCTCGATGGCAAACTCGAGCGAATGCCTACGCGCGATTGGGCCACCATCGCGCGGTATACGCCCGGCCAGACATGGGCACCAAAGCACGTCCCTCGCACCGACGTGAACCCGCGCCCGCTCAGCCCGCTCGTGCCGAGCAGCGGCCTCATCGGCTGCTTCAGCGCCGACGACAAATGGATCTGGGCGACCGCATGGGAGCCGTATCAAGAGCTCTTCCAAGGCGTCGCGAGGTGTCTCCACAGCGACTTCCGAATCGGTGGTCTTGCCCCGAACGAAACGAAGGAGATTCGCGGGAAAATCTACATCGTCCCAAACAACGAATCCGCGCTCGTCGCGAGATACGCGCGGGATTTCCCCGAACACGGACCTGCGAAAAAGTAAGCTTCAAAAGCTCGTGCAGTCGGATGCCCCGTCCGGTCAGTTCGCCTTGACCTCGATGTTGTCAATCCACGCACGCTGTTCCTGCGGCGAGAGAGAAAAGAAGCCGGGTGAACCTTTTTGGTGAGCGGCTTTGTGCTTGAACTCCAGCGTCCATTCCGCGGGCTCCGGGTCGGCTTTTTTCCAGGCTTTTGCTCGGATTGTACCGCTTCCGTCTTTCTCGGTATCCACGCGGACTTTCAAGCGGTGCCACTCGTTTGGCGTCATGGTAAATGGCTTTGTTTCCTTGAGCCGCTCAAGGTTGCTGCTGAGTTCGATTTCCTTTGCGTTGCCGCGGAGAACGACGAGGTAACGCTGATTGATCAGCCCGATGTCCGACATCTTGCGCTTGTTGCCTTCACTCATCACATCGGCTTCGATCGTGTAGTTCTTCATGTCGGGATGGCCGATGAAGACCTGCCCACGCTGAAAGAGTTTGTTGTCGATTGATTTGCAGAGCGCGAGATTCTCACCTTCGCCCGGCGATTTGCGAACTTCGAAGCGGAAGCGTGCGCTGTTCCACGCGAGCGGCGGGTATGAGAATGGCGTCGGCGGCTCGACGACATTCCAGTTCGTCGGTCCTTGCGATATTGCCGGCTTGCCGGGCTCCGCGGGTGCCGGGGCGGCGACTTCATTGCCGAGGCCGGGGCCCGTTGTTTCGCCGAGCTTCGTGCCCTC
This sequence comes from Verrucomicrobiaceae bacterium, assembly GCA_043755735.1. Classification (GTDB taxonomy): domain Bacteria; phylum Verrucomicrobiota; class Verrucomicrobiia; order Chthoniobacterales; family Chthoniobacteraceae; genus SXWH01. The sequence continues at coordinate 1,893 of JAYUSJ010000022.1, forward strand.
AAAATCAATCTTGATAGGAAGGTCCGGCAGGACCTTTCCACGCATGGTGCCGAGGAGATTGTCGGAATCCACCGGCGTCGCTGCGAACGCACCCGCGCTGCCGATTGGTTTCGAATCGGCAGTGAGCTTTCCATTCTCGTCGAATTTGCCGTTCATCGTCGCTTTCACCAGCGCGGTCGGCGGGATGTAGGTGTCGAGCTTCAGCGTCTTGAAATCGACATTCTCCTGCACGGTCGCACCGTTTGCGGCCTGACCGCGTGCGCGAAGCTGAACGCTCTGTCCGGGGCGCAGCAGGACTTCGTTGGGGATGAGTTGCACTTTGGCCATTGATGGCGTTTTGGCGAGGTCCGGTTGAGCTTCCCTATTCCAATCCACTTTCTTCACACCTTCGTTCGCTCCCTTTTTGCCGAACGCGTAGAGCTTCTTGTCGGTCTGGATGTAGAGCTTGCCGTTGTAGGCGATGGGCGACCCGAAGCAGCGTCCCTGCAGCTTCGTTTTGCTGAGCAGTTCGGCGTCTTTTTCTCCGGGCTTGAAGATGTAGAGTTCACCGTCTCCGCCGTCGCTATCAGCCGCAGCAGCGGCTTCGCCACCGGCAATGTAAAATGCGACGTAGAGTTTTCCATCGGCGAAAAATGGCGACGACTGGCGCTGTTCTGCGCCGAGCTTCTTCCTCCATTTTACTTCACCGGTTTCGAGGTTCACCGAAGCGAGTTCGCCGGTTCCCGTCACTTCATAAAGTGTTTCACCTACAATGCACGGAGACGAGGCGAGGTTGCCCAGCGGGTTGCGCCAAAGCTCCAAATCCTTCGGCGGAAAAATGCGCATTCCCGGAGGCACGGCGTTGACCGAAGGCACGACGACTTTCGGCTGCTCGTCCGGCGCGGGAATGCGATAGGCCGAGGTGCGTCCGACTTCGCTGGTGTCCACATTTTCGGATTCGTGCGTGACGATGAGCGAGTCCTTGTAGCGCAACACGCCTGCGTTGATGCCACCCTTCGCGCCCGCTTTTGCTGCGGGAAAACGGAAGATCGGATCGCCGGTCCAAGCATTCACGCAAGCGACGGACGAGTCGCCGCAAGCGGTGAAGAAGACGCGCTTTCCATCGTACCACGAAAACTGAAACGGCGAGAACGTGTTGTCCTGCGGACGGTCCGCAGGCGCGCTGAGCCACACGAGCTCGCCGGTCTTTTTATCGAACGCCATAATGCGATCGCCGGCTGCGCCGTTCGCTCCCCAGCCGCTGGTGACGCCGCGCGTGATGACGAGGTCCGCTTCCACTGCGGGCGTCGCGGTGCGCGAGTTTGGGAAAGTGAGCCGCCCGTATTCTTCCATGAGCGAATGCTGCCAGACGATTTTTCCATCCGGCGTGAAGCAGGTGAGGACTCCCTGCGTGCCTTGCACGTAAATGTTGCCGGTCTCGGCATCGACCGTCGGCGCGCTCGTGGCGTAACGGAGATAAATCGTGTCGCTGAGGAAGTCGCTCTGGAGTGACTGCCAGATTTGCTTTCCCGTCTCGGCGTCGAAGCAAGTCACGCCTTCGCGAAGGTCCGCACCTTCGCCGACGTAGCCGTTGATATAGAGGTGTCCGTTCGCGATCACCGGCGCGCTTTGACCCGGAAAATCGGCGCTCCACAGCGGCTTTGCGGCGTCCACTTTATCCGGCAGCCCGGTTTCGGCGGATGTGCCGTTTGCGGACGGGCCGCGCCAGTGGAACCAACCTGCGTCCTTTTGAGCAGCCGCCGCGGAGGCGGGCTCGGACTTGGCAGTCTTCTTCTGTGCGTGGGATAGCGTGATGGTGCAGGCGAGAGCGAGTGCGACGGCAGGAGCGATACGGAGCTTCATAGCGAGCTCATGTTTTCCGGAGTCGGGCAGAGAGTCAATTTATTACTTACACGTATTATTTTTGAAAACGCACACTCCGCCAAAGAACCCGTGCCAACACGACAAAACTCGCCCTGCCCGCTAGCTCTTCGGGTCTTCCTCCGCATCGTCGTCCTTCGACTCGCAGACGGTGCGGTCGAGTTCATCGACGGCAGCGGCGAGGAGCGCGACTGCGATGCGCTTCGAAGGTCCGCGAAATACCGATTCCTGCGCGATGATGTCGGTGAGCAACGTGAGGACGTCTTCCATCACGAGGGGCTGCCGGCTCTTTGAAAAATGGGACGCGGAAAACTGCTCGGGCGCATTCTTTTCCCACGCGGCGAATCCTTCCGTGAGTCGCTCGACGTCGATTTCATAACGATCGAGCTCATCCGGAACCATGATCGCGTAGATACGCGGAAGGACGGCAAACATCGCATCCCACTCGTCCTCGGTGAGTCGCTCGCCGCACGCGGTCCACAGTCCGTCGAGCAAGTCGCCCGCTTCATTGTCGAGCCACTCGATGATTTTTTCCGGAGCATCGGCGGATTCGACAAGCGCGGAAAAGCGGTCGAGTCCGGCCTCAAGTTCCTGTTCGGTGAGCGGTGCGAGTGATGGTTCGTTTTCGTCAGACATGGCCGGACTGTGCGGATCGGCATTGGCGTTGAAAAGCGGAAAGGCACTCCGTAGTGTGCGCCAAATGAACTACGTCGTCGAAATCGAGGTGCAGTGTCCGTTTTGCGGAGAGGTGTTTCCGACCAGACTGGATGCAATGGAGGGAACAAACTCGATGATCGAGGACTGCGCGGTGTGCTGCCACCCGATCCAACTTGTCGTCGAATGCGACGGCGGCGAGGTCATTGGCGTGGACATCGGGCGATCGTAGTTTCCGTTCGGGCATCGACCTTGCTGGAAACAATCTGTAAATATTTCGGGTCGATTCGTTGACATCGCGTCATCAGGTTTCGATATTCGTCAAAAGCAATGAGCCTTGATTTAAACGATATCCTCAGCGACTGGCCCCACGAGCCGGGCGGTCTCCAAGTGCGGCGGATCGAAGGAAGCGACGGCAAACCGAAGATTCAACTGCGGCTGGATCTCGGCGTTCTTCAATTCGAACTGAACGGTCGCCCCGACGGCACCGAGCCCCACGGCTTGGAATCCCTTCTGGAGTATCACCAGCAGCGCGCCAGGGAGGCCGAGGAAGGAGACGGAAAGTTCGAACTCACCGAGGATGAAGTGAGCGATCTGCAAAGCGAAGGCATCCAATACTACCACCGCTACGTCGCGCTCTTTCAGCTCGGTGACTGGCACGCCGTCGCGCGGGATACCCGGCGCAATCTCGACATGTTTAACTTCGTGGAGAAATACGCCGTGGACGAGGAACTCGCGTGGAGCGTGCAGCAATTCCGCCCTTACGTGCTCATGATGAGCACCCGCGCAAAAGCCTCGCTCGCTTTGGAGAAAAACGACGCAGAGGCTGCTATCGGGCTCGTGGAGAAAGGAATCAAAACCATCCAGAAGTTCCTCACGGACGCAGACGAGGAAGACCACATCAAAGAGAATGTCGAAATCGCGTCGCTGCGCGAATGGATGAAGGAACTCAAAAAGAAGCGGAAAGTCCCGCCTCTCGAAAAGCTGCGCAAAGAAATGGATGCCGCTATCCGGGCCGAGCAATACGAACGCGCCGCAGCGCTGAGAGACGAGATTCAGGCTTTGCAAGCAAAGGGCTGACGAAGGCGACACCCGCTCGTCCGGGTTTGCATTTACGAGCCCTAAAGCATTGTAATCGGCGGAATGAATCACCCGCCTGACATTTCCCGCCGACATTTCCTCGGAACCACCGCCATTGTAGCGCTGGGACTTCCGCTGACTGCTCGCTCCGCCGGAGAGGGGCCGCAGCAAGCCGTGGGGACTCGGGCCGGAGAAGTCACAGACTCCACGGCGATTGTGTGGACGCGGCTCACCCGCGCTGCCTCGCGCAATTCGAAGGGCGTGCAGTTTTTCGCGAAGGGAAAAGCGAAGAATCAGCCCCAACCGGAGACGCCCGCAAACGCGGCGGAGATCGAAGGCGCGTGCCCCGGAATGGCGGGCCGCGTGAGGGTGCGATACGGATTGAGCGAGGATCTCGGCGATGCCATTGCAACCGATTGGGTCGAGGTCACAGCAGAGGCGGATTTCATCCACCAGTTTCCGCTCGCCGGCCTGAAATCGGGCAGCCTTTACCACTATGCGAGCGAGGCCGCAGCCACGGGCGATGGCGTGACCAGTACGGTGCGCGGGCGCTTTCACACCGCGCCTTCTCCGACCGACCGAAAGCCGGTGAAATGGTGCGTCATGACGTGTCAGGGATACCACGATCGCGACCATGCGGACGGTCACCCGATTTACCCATCCATGATGGCGCTGAAGCCGGAGTTTATCGTCATGACCGGCGACCTCGTTTATTACGACAACGACCCGCCCGAGGCCACCAGCACTGCGCTCGCGCGGGTGCACTGGGAGCGCATGTTCAGCCTTCCGCGTATCAGGGCCGCCTTGGCCGGCACATCGACCTACTGGCTCAAGGATGACCACGATGTCCTCAGCGACGACGCATGGCCCGGCAAGGAACACGGCGACCTCACATTCGCCCAAGGACTGCGCATTTTCAGCGAGCAAGCACCCGTCGGAAAAGTCCCGTATCGCACCTTTCGCTGGGGGCGTGATTTGCAGATATGGTTCACGGAAGGACGCGACTTCCGCTCGCCCAACAAGATGGCCGACGGACCCGAAAAGACCATCTGGGGTGCGGAACAAAAAGCATGGTTCAAGCGCACCGTTGCCGAGAGCGATGCCACTTGGAAAGTGCTCATCAGTCCCACAGCGCTCGTCGGCCCCGACCGCGCGGGAAAAGCCGACAACCATGCAAACAAGAGCTTCCGGCACGAGGGCGACGAACTCCGCGAGTGGATCAAAGCAAACGTGCCCGAGCATTTCTTCGTCATCTGCGGCGACCGCCACTGGCAATATCATTCCGTGCATCCGACGACCGGCGTGCAGGAATTCAGCGCCGGCGCCGCGAGCGATTCACACGCTGGAGGCTCGCCCGGTTACGACCCGGAGTACCATCGCTTTCACCGCATAAAAGGCGGATTTCTCTCCGGAGAAGTGCGCGCCGAAGACACGGAGAGCATCCTCTCGCTGCAACTCCGCGATGTCGATGGCTCGGTCGTTTACGAGCTCATCAAACGACGGAAAACCCCATAAACAAAATGTTCGCTACGCTCCGCAAAGTCTCTGCGCTCACATTTCTGTCCCTCGTATCATTGTCCGATGCTGCCACATTCTACGTGTCTGTGCGCGGCAGCGATTCATCGGCCGGGACCTTGGAGGCCCCGTGGCGCACCATCCAGCACGCAGTCGATGCGATGAAGGCCGGAGACACCGCACTCGTCGGCACCGGCGTCTATCGGGAGCGAATCGAAGTAAATCACGGCGGCACTGCCGATGCGCCCATCACGTTGTCTGCCATTCCCGGTGCGAGCGTCGTCGTCACGGGGGCCGACCTGCTCGCGGATGGCTGGAGCAAAATGGAAGGGATCGACGGCGGATATGCACACGATTGGGCGCTGCGATTCCCCATCAACGGACCGAATGATCTGACCCATCCCGCCGACCCCGAACACGCGCTCACGGGACGCGCCGAGCAGGTCATTCACGCCGGGCGGCTTCTCCGCCAGGTGCTCAAGCGCGAGCAACTCGCGCCCGGTTCGTTTTACGTCGATCTCGACGGCAAAAAACTCGCGGTCTGCCTGCGCAACAGCGGGGGGCTTGAACGGACAGATATCGAGGCGGGCGCGCGGAGCCAATGGCTCACAGCCGCACCCGGCATCTCGCATGTGCGCGTGCGCGGCATCACCTTTCGCTACGCGGCAAACCACGCGCAACGCGGCGCGTTCAATATCGGAGGTGGCGGCTCGCGCGGATGGATCATCGAGGACTGCGTATTCGAGCATGCGAACGGCCCGGGCGCGAGTTTTGGAGGTGAGTCGCACGTCATCCGGCGATGTGTTTTCCAGGATAACGGCCAGCTCGGCTTCGGTGCGTATGCGTCGCACGGCACGCGCATGGAGGACTGCGGAATCTATCGCAACAACACCAAAGGCTACTCCACCGCGTGGGAGGCTGGCGGATTGAAAATCACAATGTCCCGCGGCTTCACGATGCTTCGCTGCCGTGTGGTGAACAATCGCGGCGCCGGCATCTGGTACGATATCGGGAACGAGAAATCCGAAATCGCACATTGCTACATCGCCGACAACGACGAGGCGGGCGTCTTTTACGAAATCTCCTACAGCCTGCACGCGCACGACAACCTCATCGTCAACAACGCCAACCTCGGCGAAAAGCCCCGCGGTGCCTGGGGCTGCGGCGGCATCACCCTTTCGTCGTCCGAGGATTGCGTGGTGGAAAACAACACGTTCGTCGGCAACCGCGACGGCATCGCGTTCCGCGAGCAAAGCCGGAGCACACCGCGCATCGACGGCGGTGAAACGCGTGTGCTCAATAAAAATCACATCATTCGAAACAACATCATCGCCGCCTCGCAGGCGTTCAACGTGGCGCTCTGGATGGACACCACATTTTTCGGTCCACACCCGGCCGGGCACGACAAAAGCGACCCGATTTTCGAAGACCCGAATACGCTCAATTTCCGCTTCGAGAGCAACCTCCTCCACGCGCTACCCGACCGCCCCAACTACCTGTACGGCTGCGCATGGCGGCCGAAAAGCAAGACCGCCACCACCCCGGTGGAATTCACCACCGCATCCGGAATCACCGACACCTCCCGCGTCGAAGATCCAAAGTTTGCCGACCTGCAGGCGCGCGATTTCAGTCTCGCCCCGGATTCTCCCGCCGCCAAAGCCTCAATCGGCATCCGCGAGCCCGAGAAAGTCCCGCACTGGTAAGCGACAGCCGAACTGGGTCTGAAAAGCGTTCATTCGGACGGAACTTGTACAGCAAGGGAATGGTCATCCCGGTTGCCCCACTGGTCCACCCAAGACGCAGCAATCGCCCGGAAACCCTCATAAATGCAGTAGGGAAAGGCGGGGGCGGGAATAGAACTGGGTTTGGAACCACGGATGACACGGATGGGAGAGTCGAGGTCATGCTTTGGCGAGTTTCTCCAGCGGCTCGATGGCGTCTTGCAGCAATCGTTTCCCGGTGACTTCCAAGAGTTTCAACGACGGAGCTTGCGAGACGAGCAGGCCGTATTCGCACATGTGGCGAGCCTCGCCCAAGTCCGCTTCGTTTTCGGGCTGCACGAGCTGGCGAAGGCCGTTCCCGACTTTCGGAACGAGGCTCCGCCATATGGTGGGGAAGCGGCTTTGCAGCGCCGCCGCCCAGACCTGCGGCCATTCGAGCAGCGAGTCCTCCTGCCGGGCCTCGGCCAGGTACGCGAGCGCGAGGACGCGCCCGAGGTCTTTGTTGCTGCGTTTGATGCGGCGTCCGCCAATGAGACCGCTCATCGGTTGTTCTCCGATGGCGGGATGGTGCAGCAGGTTGGCGAGTGCCATGGTTTCTGGCCGGGCGATGGCGATGCCGAATGGTGTGTGGATGCGTTGAAACTCCGCGAGTGACAGGAAGCCAAAGCTGCACAGGCTGAAGTGGCATCGGGGGGTCACGATGCGGATGTCTTTCCGGCCAAGGTCTGACTCCGATTCGGAGACGGTCAGCAGCTCGATAAACCATTCCGTGGAGCCCGGAGGATGAAGGCGGACGACGGGCAGTTTGTCGTCAGGCGTGCTGGCATCACCGGGATTCCCCCAGTCGCCTTCGGTGCGCAGTTCCCAATGGTCGGCAAACAGCCGGTTGGCGACGGCTTCTCTCTCCGGGATTGCCTTGATGCGCGGGGAGAGCAGGCAATCCACGTCTTTCGTGCGGACCTGGAGTTTCGGGTGGTCGCCGAAAAAGTGATAACCCGCCGCGAGACTGCCGATGACGATGATGTTTTCCCCGAAAGTCCGTCGGGATGGCCGCAGCGATCCGCTCCAGCACGGCGCTGGGCGAGATGAGCTTCACGATGTCTTCCTGATTCATAGCGGGCGGCCTTTGGTTGCGGGAAAGGATTTGAGGAACTCCAGCGCCTGCGATTCGAGACGGGCTTCGTGCAGATCGAGCAGGCATTCCACCGGGTCGGCCCACGGGAGGTCATTTTTAACCGTTTGAAAGAGGGACTGTGCGCGCCGGATCTTGTGGATCACCAGTGTCGGCGATTCGTCGCGGCGTGTCGCTTTTTCCAAGGCTGGGTCGAGCCTTTCCACGAATGAGAGGTCTGCGGCTTTGCGCGCGGAATGAATGGAGAGGTCGAGACGCGGATTGCCGATGAGGTCGAGAGAAGGAAGATAGTGTTTCGTTCCCCAGACTCCGCCGACCGCCAGATCTTGCCGCCCGAGTGACCGCAGTCGGCGGAGCAGCGACTCCGGCGAACGAGCCTGACCTGAGCGGTCCACAAAGCGAACCGTGGCCCTGACATCATCGGAGACAGCGACCAATCGCGCCCATTCATCGCGAGGAAAAAACCGCAGTTCGACACTGCGGTCCGAGTGACGCTTCAAGCAGTGTTCAAGACGTTCCACTGAGCGCGCGACGGTGGGGTGACTGGCGCCAGAGATTTCCATCAGCGACCCGATAGAAATCGGGCCTCGTCCGAGCAACCACTCATGGATGAGCACCCGCAAAATCTCGTAATGGGCCTCCGCACTCCGGCTCGCTCTGGCGGGACGTCGTGAGAGTTCATGCTGAAGGATTTCTTCGAGGACTGGCACTTCGCTGGCAGCGGGCGGGCTGGGAATGCCGCTCCATTTCCCTGACTGTCGGATCACTGCGGTTAAATGGCTGAAAATCTCTGGCCGGATGACGGAGGCCGCGCCCTGCCATTCGTCCTGAAAACGCGAGTCGGTGATGCCAGGCTCTTCCAGCACGAGAACGGCACGCCGAATTTTTTCGGACGATGAGACGACTCGGCCCAAATCCATCAAGGCGGTTCGCAGTCTCCTCGCGTCCTTCGTCTCGACCAGCACCTCGTAAACAGTGTCACCCTTGACTGCGTCAGCCCGGAAACCGGGGAAGCTCTCAATGGAGCACTCGTAGCGAAGCGTTCTCAAGGGTTTCACTTGCGACTTTGATTTGAAAGTCGCAAGTTCAAATGCAGGTCGCGAGTAGAGTTTTGGCTATGATTGAGAGCTGCAACTCGAAATTAAACTGCGTCATCCAAGGGTTGCTATTTTCCGACCTCCAGACCATACGAATTCCCATGAACAATCCGACGCCCGAAGAGCAGGCCGACGCGATCAAAAACGCCTTGTTTTCCGGCCAGAAGATTCTCGCGATCAAATTTTACCGCGAACAAACCGGAGTCGGCCTCGCCGAAGCAAAGGATGCCGTGGAAAAGCTGGAGGCCGATCTTCGAGTATCATCGCCCGAGCGCTTCACGGCAAAGCCCGCCGGTGCCGGGTGCATGTCGTTGCTGCTCGCTGGAGTGATCGTTTGGCGGATGTTCGCCTGAGCTCCGGCGGGCGCTCGCTTTCTTATCTTGATGCATATTTCGATCACTGGCTTGGCGGATAGTCGCTTGATGCGGGGGAGGCACGGACGGTTGTGACGCTGCAGGAGGCGTTTGAGGCTGCGCGGCTCCACCACCAAGGCGGGCGACTGGCGGAGGCGGAGACGATTTACCGGCAGATCCTGGAGGCGTCGCCTGAGCGCGCTGATGTGACTCATTTACTCGGGGTGCTGGCGGGGCAGACGGGGCGGAGTGAGGAGGCGGTGGCGCTGCTCCGGCAATCCATCGCGCTGCGGCCGGACCACGCAGAGTCGCACAAAAATCTCGGCATCGCGCTGAAGGCGACGGGGCAACTGGAGGATGCAGCGGCGGCGTTTCGGCAGGCGATCGCGCTGAAACCGGACTATGCGGAGGCGTGCAAGAATCTCGGCAGCACGCTTCATCATGCGGGGCGTTTGGATGAGGCGATTTCGGCCTACCGGCAGGCGATTACGCTACAGCCGGGTTTTGCCGATGCGCATGACAACCTCGGTGTAGCGCTGCGGGAAAAGGGGCTGCTGGATGAAGCGGAGAGCGCAGGTCGCCGGGCGGTGGCGCTGAATCCGCAGCGTCCCGAGTCGCACAACAATCTCGGGAATGCACTGTATGACAAACGCAGGCTCGATGAAGCAATCGCCGCCTATCGTACAGCGCTGGAACTGCGTCCGAGTTTTGCACAGGCCTTCAATAATCTCGGCATCGCGCTGAAGGCGAAAGGCGATGCGGCTGCGGCAATCGGGGCGTTCCGCGCGGCGGTGGCGCGCAAGCCGGATTACGCGGATGCCTTTTATAATCTCGGCACTGCGCTGAAGGATCTGGGGCACCCGGACGAGGCGGTGGCGGCGTTTCGCAAGGCTTTGGAATTAAAGCCGGATTCGCCGGACTGGCAGCACGTGCTTTCGGCTTTGTGCGGCGACGGATCTGCGCGCACGAGCCCGCAGGGGTATGTGCGGACATTGTTTGACCAATACGCGCATCGCTTTGATGAGCATCTCGTCGGGAAGCTCGACTATCATGTGCCGGAGTTATTCCGCGAAGTCGTCGCTGCGGCCGCGCCGGACAAGCAGTTCGACATCCTTGATCTCGGCTGCGGGACCGGGCTGTGCGGCGCGGTGTTTCGCACGCTCGCAAAGACGCTGGCCGGAGTGGATCTTTCGTCGGCGATGATTGAGAAAGCAGCGGGGAGGGGGATATACGACCGGCTCGTGACCGGCGATCTGTGCGGCGCGATGCGGGGGTGCGGGGAGTTCGATCTTATTCTCGCGGGAGATGTTTTCGTTTACGTGGGTGAGTTGGCGGAGGTTTTTGCCGCAGCCGCCAATTCTTTGCGAAGCGGCGGGTTGCTCGCATTCTCGCTGGAACGGCACGATGGCGAAGGCTTCGTTTTGCGCCCCAGCGCGCGTTTTGCGCATTCCCTCGGATACATTCGCGAACTGGCGGAAACGCATGGATTCTCCGAGCTCCAAGTGCGTGAAATCGCGGTGCGCAAAGAAGCCGCGGATGCCGTGGCTGGCTGGCTCGTGCTACTGAAGAAGCCGGGGCCTGTTGACTAGCGTTTCAGCGGTTTGAAGATCAGCACGTGGCCGAATTTGCCGCTCTCCAAATGTAGCGCACCCTGCGCATCTGCGGGGAGAGGTTGCGCGGGAACGATCTCTTTGTCCTTCGCGACCACGCTCACTTTCGCAGCGCGGACGGTGATCACAATTCTGCCCGTGGCCTGCACTTCGGGCAGCCCGAGGCCGGTAAAAAGTGCCGGCACGGAAACCGTGTCCCGCGAGTCCACGCTGGCGATGAACTCGCCCGCCGGCAGGGGCATTTCCTTTCGCTCGGTGATATAGTCCGTAGTCATCGGCTCCGGCAAAAGCGGGACAAGGTGCTTCGCCGCAAGCTCCGGATCGGGCGCGAGTTCCTGGATTCGCATGTTGCGAAATTCCACCGGCGCGCCCTCGCTCTCGATACTCATGTAGCCTTTGCGCGGGGATACTCGGTGCAGCGTGGAGGCGAGCGCACCGTTCACTTCATTCTGGATCATGCCGTCCATACACGTGAGGCGGATGCGGTTCCATTCGCCGGTTTTGCTGCCATTGAACGCGACGGGCATGGAGCGAATTCCGCAGGAGTCGGAGCGGCCAAACCGGGGGTCGGGAATCGCCGTCGAGATCGAGCCCGGCAGCGTGAAGATGTCGCCGTGGCTCGTGTACCATGAACCGTTGCCAAGATTGCACACCTGAATTTCGTAGCCCTCGCGAGGAAACGGTCCGCCAAATGCCGGGAAAGCACTGTGCCGCACCAGCACCCCGGAATTTCCGCTCGTGCCTTTTCCCCCGCCGGCGCTCGGAGCCTCGGTGAGATGCCGCCACTCGTATTCGAGGGCGAAGTTTTCATACGCTTTCATCGAGCGGATGACGCCGGTCGGGCCGCGCGCGATGTGCAGGACAAACTCGCCGGGCCGATCAGGATTCGGCGTGGTGGAAAGATGCGGTGCTTTGACGGACATGCTCATGCTCGTCCACTTCTCCTCGAGAGTGCCCGTGAAGAGGCTCTCCCACTTTTCGGCATACGGCTTTGGCGGCGGAAACTGACCGTCCACAGGTTCGTCGGAAAAGGCTGCGACCGAGGACAGGAGAAATGTGGCGATGAAGCGCTGGTGAAATTGCATGACCACGATGTAGCTGGGCGAGGCACGCGGTTCAACACGAACGCAACTTGCTTTTGCGCGCCCCGTGGGAAGGAGGGGGGAAATAATACTTGATAAAATAGACCGACCGGTCTATTTATCGCCCCAGATGAGCAACCGAACAGCACACACGACCACCAAAGAGCGCATCCTGGATGCGGCCGAGGAACTCATGCTGGAGAAAAGTTTTCACTCCGTGGGACTCAATGAAATCCTCACCACGGTGAATGTTCCGAAAGGAAGCTTTTACCATCACTTTGCATCCAAGGAGCAGTTTGGAGTCGAATTGCTCCGGCACTACATGAATCAGGCCTACGAACACAAAGCGGCGTGGTTACAGGACCGGACGCAGTTCCCGGATGCGTTGGAGCGCATCCTCAGCTATATGGAAGGCGGCATGGCGAAATTCGTGGAAAATGGCTGCCGGCCGATTTGTCTGGTCGTGAAGCTGGTCGGTGAAGTCGCGACTTTTTCCGATGGCATGAGAAAGGAACTCGCGGACGGTTTCGAGAAATGGGACCGACTGGCGGCAACAACAATCCGCGAAGGGCAAAAGCAAGGAAGTATCAAGCGTTCCTTCGATGTCGAGGAAGCCGTCGTAGTGCTCGGTTCCGTGTGGCTCGGGGCCATGCTAAGGGCGCAGGTGATGAAAAACATACGTCCGATGCGGCAGGCTCTCACGTTCTTACGCGGACACCTCGCGGCCTGATTCGTTTTTTCAGCAACTCAGACCGACCGGTCTAATCCTTTGACTTTTCATTCTATGAGCATTTTCAATTTCCAGTCCGCCCCAGTCGAATCACACCTGCCGACAGTGGCGCTGCTTTCGCGGATCTTGCGCGGACATCTTCTGCACCGGTACCGCGGTGCGCTTCCGATGCACGAGTTGCACCGTGTTTTCGCGGAAACGGAGCAACTGGCGGAAGAGTCCGGATTTCCGCACCTCGTACTGCCCGTCCTCGCCGAGGAGCGGCTCCGACTCGCGGCTGAAGACGTGATGTCTGGCGAAAGCGTTTTGAACGCTGCGTAAGTGCGCGATAATTTTTGGATATTTCAAAGCAAACGATATGAATCAGAAAAGCTGTCTCTTTAACCCTCTCACGCTCGGCGCACTCACGCTGCCAAACCGAATCATCATGGCTCCATTGACGCGATGCCGCGCTGACGAAGGGCACGTTCCTTCGGACCTCATGGTCGAGTATTATGCGCAGCGGGCAAGCGCAGGTTTGATCGTCGCGGAAGCCACGATGGTGATGGAGGGAAACTCAGCATTTTGGCGTGAACCGGGCATCTACTCGGACGCGCAGGTCGCGGGATGGCGCAAGGTCACGGACGCGGTCCACGTAAAAGGCGGGCACATCTTCCTGCAACTCTGGCACGGTGGCCGGGCAACGCATCCGCTTCTCAACAATGGCCAGCAACCCGTGGCTCCCAGCGCGATTGCCATTGAGGGCGACGAAGTTCACACGCCGGAAGGCAAAAAGCCCTATGTGACCCCGCGCGAACTGCGCGACGATGAACTGCCAAGAATCGTGGAGGGCTTCCGTAAAGCCGCGCAGAATGCAAAGGCTGCGGGCTTTGACGGCGTGGAAGTCCACGGCGCGAACGGATACCTGCTCGACGAATTCCTTCGGGATGGAGCAAACAAGCGCACGGGCCCATACGGAGGGCCGATCGAGAACCGCGCACGCCTTTTACTCGAAGTCACTGATGCAGCGATTTCGGTGTGGGGCGCGGATCGCGTCGGTGTCCGTATTTCGCCGCTTAATAGCTTCAACTCGATGAGCGACAGCGACCCCGTGGGAGTGACGAACTACGTGGGTGCGCAACTCGCGAAGCGCGGCGTTGCGTATTTGCACTTGATGCGCGCCGACTTCTTCGGCGTGCAGCATGGCGATGTGGTGAGTCCGGCTCGCGCGGCTTTTCCGGGCGTGCTCATCGGCAACATGGGTTACTCCCCTGTAGACGCAGCGGAGTCCGTGGATTCCGGAATGCTCGATGCGGTTGCTTTTGGCCACCACTACGTGAGCAATCCCGACCTCGTGGAGCGTGTGCGCGTCGGCGCTGCTTTCGCGGAACCGGACGCTGCAACCTTCTACTCGCAAGGTGCTGCCGGTTACACGGACTACCCGACAGTCTAACGTCCCGAGTTGTTTTTATGAAATCGATATCCATCGCTCTCAGCGCACTCGCGCTGATGTTTCTCCCGGGATGCAAGCGCCCCGCACCTCCCCAGATGCATATGCCGCCGCCAAACGTCACCGTCGCAAAGCCTGAGCAGCGCAAAATTGTGGAGTGGGATCAATATACTGGCCGCCTGGAAGCGAAGGAGACTGTGGAGATTCGTCCGCGCGTGAGCGGCTGGCTGGATTCCATCCATTTCGTGGAGGGCAAGGATGTCAAAGAGGGCGATCTTCTTTTCACCATCGATCCCCGCCCATACCGCATGGCGGCAGACCGGGCGGATGCGGAATTCCTTCGGGCGCAAAGTCGAGAGACGCAGACTCAGAGTGAATTCGCCCGCGTCAAAAAACTGGTGGAGTCACGCGCAATTTCGGAGGAGGACTTCGACGCACGCGGCAAGGCGTTCGCCGAGGCGAAGTCGTCGGCGCTCGCCTCGAAAGCAGCGCTGGATATGGCCAAGCTCGACCTTGCCTTCACGGAGGTCCGCGCTCCGATTAGCGGGCGCATCAGCCGTGCTCTTGTAACGAAGGGAAACCTCGTTTCTTCCGGAATGGCTGGATCGGGCTCGACGCTCTTAACGACCCTCGTCTCGACTTCACCGATCTATCTGTATGTCGATGTCGATGAAGCGTCATCGCTTCGTTACCGCCGGCTGTTCGCAGAGGGCAAACGCGCCAGCGCCATCGAGTCGCGCATCCCTTGTGAAATGGCGCTCGGCGATGAGCAGGGCTGGCCGCACAAGGGTGTCGTAGATTTCGTGGACAACCGCGTGGACCCGAATACCGGAACCATTCGAGCGCGCGCAGTTTTTGAAGTCGAGGGCCGCCCACTGGCACCGGGTTTCTTTGCAAAGCTCCGAGTGCCCGGCAGTGAAGAATACACAGCCGTGCTCATCCCCGAGAGCTGCATCGGCAGCGATCAGGCAAATCGCTTCGTCTTTATCGTGAATGGGAAGGGCATCGCCGAAGTGCGCCCCGTGAAACTCGGAGCCGTGTATGAAGGAATGCGCGTGGTTCGCGAGGGGCTGAAGGGCGATGAAGATGTGATCGTCAATGGCCAGGCTCGGGTGCGTCCGGGAATCCCCGTGAATGTCGGGAAGGGCGGGCGATAGACCATGAGATTTGCACACTTTTTCATCAGCCGGCCGATCTTCGCGTCGGTGCTCTCCATTGTGATTTTTCTCGTGGGACTGATCGCGATGAACCGACTCCCGGTCAGCGAGTATCCTGAAGTCGCGCCTCCACAAATCGTGGTTCGCGCGATCTATCCGGGAGCCAACCCAAAGACGATCTCCGAGACTGTCGCGGTGCCGCTGGAGCAAAGCGTCAATGGCGTGGAGAATTCCCTCTACATGGCTTCGCAGGCCACAGGCGACGGCGTGATGACACTCACGGTGACGTTCAAACTTGGCACCGACATCGATAAGGCACAGGTGCAGGTGCAAAATCGCGTCTCGCAAGCCCTGCCAAAGCTTCCGGAGGAAGTGCGACGACTCGGCGTAACCACGATCAAGTCGTCTCCGGATCTTACCATGGTCGTCCACCTTTTTTCCCCGGACGAACGGTACGACGACGTGTATGTCCGCAACTACGCAACCCTCCAGGTGAAGGACTCGCTCGCTCGAATCGCAGGCGTCGGACAAGTGCAGGTCTTCGGCTCGGGAGACTACGCCATGCGGGTCTGGCTCGACCCCGACAAGGTCGCCTCTCGAAACATGAATGCCGGCGATGTCATCGCGGCCATCCGGGAGCAAAACGTGCAGGTCGCTGCGGGTGCGGTAGGTCAACAGCCCGTGAGTTCACCTGTGGCCTTCGAGCTTCAAATCAACGCGAAAGGCCGTCTGGTTACCGAGGAAGAGTTCGAGAACATCGTCATCAAGACCGGTGCAAATGGCGAAAAAGTCCTACTCAAGGAAGTCGCTCGTGTTGAGCTGGGCGCAGGCGAATTCGCCCTCCGCTCGCTGCTCAACAATAAATCGGCGGTCGCGCTGCCCGTCTTTCAGCAACCCGGAAGCAACGCACTGAATCTGTCCGGAGATGTCCGCAAAACGATGGAGGAAATGAAGGCGAATTTCCCGCCCGGCCTCGACTACGCGGTTGTTTACGACCCGACCGTTTTCGTCCGCAAGAGTATCGACGCCGTCATCGTGACCCTGCTTGAAGCAATCGTGCTCGTGGTGATTGTCGTGCTCCTGTTTTTGCAGACATGGCGCGCGAGTATCATCCCTCTGGCAGCGGTGCCGGTCTCGCTCGTCGGCACGTTTGCAGTGATGCAAATGCTCGGCTTTGGCATCAACGCGCTATCGCTCTTCGGGCTCGTGCTCGCCATCGGCATCGTCGTCGATGACGCCATCGTTGTCGTCGAAAACGTGGAGCGAAATATCGCACTCGGGTTTTCTCCCCTTGAGGCCACCAAGCGTGCGATGAACGAGGTCACCGGCCCCATCATCGCCACAGCCCTCGTGCTGTGCGCCGTGTTTCTGCCGACCGCATTTATCAGCGGACTCACGGGGCAGTTTTACAAACAGTTCGCCGTCACGATCGCGATCAGCACGGTCATCTCGGCATTTAATTCGCTTACCCTTTCCCCGGCCCTTTCCGCGCTGCTGCTGCGGGGGCACGATGCGCCGAAGGACTGGCTCACGAAGACGATGGATTTCCTGTTTGGCTGGTTCTTCCGTCCGTTCAACCGGTTCTTCGACTGGGCATCGCGGACCTACACGTCGTCGGTGCGAAAGGTCATCCGTTTCTCGTTTCTCGCGCTTCTTCTCTATGCGGGACTTGTCGTGCTCACCGGATTCACGTTCACGAAAATCCCGACCGGCTTCGTCCCGATTCAGGACAAGCAATACGTCATCGCCGTTGCGCAACTGCCCGACGCCGCATCGCTCGACCGCACCGACGCAGTCATCCGCCGCATGGGCGACCTCGCGGCGAAAGTGCCGGGAGTCCGCGACAGTGTCGCGTTTCCGGGACTGAGTATCAACGGATTCACCGCATCGCCCAACAGCGGGATCGTGTTCTACGGCCTCGAAGACTTCGACAAACGCCGCGGCCCCGAACTCACGGCAGACGCCATCGCCGGAAAACTGAACGGGATGTTCAGCAGCATTCAGGAAGGAATGATCTTCGTCGTCCCGCCTCCGCCGGTGAACGGTCTCGGCGTGAGCGGCGGGTTCAAAGTGCAGATCGAAGACCGCGCGAATCTCGGCTCCGACGCCCTCTTTGAAGTCGCACAAGGACTCGTCGGACGCAGCTTTCAGACGCCCGGCCTTGGCTACACGTATTCGTCCTATCAGATCAACGTCCCACAACTCACAGCCGAGCCGGACCGGGTAAAAGTGAAGATGATGAACGTCCCGCTCCAGAGCGTGTTCGAGACGCTCCAAATCAATCTCGGATCGCTATACGTGAACGACTTCAACCGGTTTGGCCGCACCTATCAGGTCGTTGCGCAAGCCGATGCACCGTTCCGCGACAGCTCCGAAGACATCACGCGGCTCAAGGTGCGTAACGCCCAAGGGCAAATGGTTCCGCTTGGCTCGATCGTGAAAGTTTCCGACTCTTACGGACCAGACCGGGTAATGCGGTACAACGGGTATCCGAGCGCCGACCTCAACAGCGTCGCGGCTCCGGGATTCTCCAGCGGCCAGGCCGAGGAAGCGATGGAGCGCGTCCTCGCGGAACTGCCAAATGGGATGAAAGCCGAGTGGACCGAACTCAGCTTCCAGCAACGCATCGCGGGCAACACCGCAGTCTATGTATTCCCGCTGTGTGTGCTGCTCGTCTTCCTCGTGCTCGCCGCGCAATACGAGAGCCTCACGCTTCCGCTCGCGATCATTCTCATCGTCCCGATGACACTGCTCTCCGCGATGGTCGGACTTTTGATCAAGGGAATGGAGAACAACGTCTTCACCCAGATCGGCCTCATCGTTCTCGTCGGACTCGCCTGCAAAAACGCGATCCTCATCGTCGAATTCGCCCGCGAAAAACAACGGGAAGGAATGGACGCCGTCGAAGCGGCGCTCGAATCATGCCGCCTCCGACTGCGCCCGATCTTGATGACGAGCATCGCCTTCATCGCGGGCGTCTATCCTCTCGCTGCCAGCACTGGAGCGGGCGCGGAGATGAGGCAGGCCATGGGCGTCGCAGTGTTTTCGGGAATGATCGGCGTGACCATCTTCGGTCTCTTCCTCACTCCCGTGTTCTATGTCGTCGTTCGCAGAAAGAAGAACGTCAAAGCGCCCGAAGCCCCCGTCTTGCCGAACCATGTCTGACCCGATGTCTCCTATGAAAGCCACGCTCTTTTTTGCCGCACTGTGTGTGGCGACGCTCAACGCCGCACCGCCGCAAAGCGGGGGATTCAAAGCCCCGATCATCGGTGCCGAGTACGGCGCACCCGCAGCCGACGTCGCCCCGCGATACCGCAATGCCCCCGGCTCGGCGCGCCTGCTCTCCGGTGGTGATTGGTGGAGCATATTCGGCGATGCGCAGCTCACACAAATGCTCGATCGCGTCGCATCGGACAATCTCGACATTCAGGCTGCGATGGCCCGCATCGAGCAGGCTCGCGCAGTGAGCGGAATCGCGAGGGCCGGGTTCTTTCCGGGCATCACGCTGAACCCCGGCTTTCAGCGGTCCCGCAATTCCGCAACCCAGCGTGTTGCAGGGTTTCCCGGGCCTTTGCCATCTGCCTCGATCAGCACCATATCGGTGCCTCTCGATTTCGGATACGAGCTCGACGTGTGGGGCCGCATTCGCCGGAACGTAGAAGCCGCCGATGCGGACCTCGATGCAGTCTGGTCCGCCCGCGAGGCGCTTGCTCTGTCTCTCCGCGCCGAGGTCGCCGCCACATGGTTCACCTTGCGTACGCTTGATGCGCAACGAGGAATCCTTCGCGACACCGTCACCCTGCGAAAGCAAACCCTCGACCTCGCACAGCAGCGGATGAAAGCGGGAATCGGCAACGATTTTGACGTAGCCCGCGCCGAAGCCGAAGTCGCAAACGCGGAGGCCGACCTCGCAGCACTTGCCCAGCGACGCCCTGCTCTTGAGAACGGACTCGCCGTCCTCCTTGGCGCAAACCCGAGTCGATTCTCGGTCGCTGTGGATCTGTCCTGGAAAGCCGCCCCGCGCGTTCCGTTGGTGCCTGCGGGAATCCCCGCGCAACTCGTCACCCGCCGCCCCGATGTCGCCGCTGCGGAGCGCAGCCTTGCCGCGGCCTCCGCGCGCATCGGTGTCGCAAAAGCAGCCTTCCTCCCCGTCGTGAAGCTGGGCGGGCAAATCGGATTGCTCACCGGCGACTCAGCCCAACTCTTTGATAAAGACAGCCGCACGTGGGCATTCGGGGCATCGTTCTCCCTCCCCATTTTTGACGGCGGGAGAAATCGCGCATCGCTATCCGCCGCGAAGTCCACTGCGAAAGAGGCGCGTGCTAAATTCGAGCAGGCTGTCCTTTCAGCCACCGCAGATGTCGAGACAGCGCTCGGCGCGCTCCGTGCGCTCCAGACCCGTGGCGAAGCACAGCTTCGCGCACAGGCCTCCACCGCCCGCGGCGCCAGTCTCGCGAGAGAGCGCTACAAATCCGGGACGAGTCAGTACCTCGATGTGCTCGAAGCCGAGCGCAGCGCCCTGAACGCCGAACTCGCCATCGCCGCTCTCAACGGTGAGCGTCTAGCCACCACCGTCCAGCTCATCAAAGCTCTCGGCGGCGGTTGGTCCCGTGAAAAATAGCTTTTTCCGCCCGGTCAGATTCCAGTTCCCGGAGCGGACGGTTCCCGCTTCTCCGGCTCGATGACTTTTTCCTCCGGATAGTCCGCGCCTTTGTAGCTGCGGATCACCGACTGTTGCCATTCCTCCAGGCCGGATTTCATGCGCGCGACGATCTCGGGGTGTTCGCTGGCGATGTTCGTTTTCTCCGTGCGGTCGGCGGCGATGTCGTAGAGCTCCCACACTCCCGGCTTGGGCTTCAAGAGTTTGTATTGGTTGTCGTTCCACGCGGAGGGGCCGGAGTTGGGCGTGAGGTTTTGCCGGTTGCCGGCAAATTGCCAGAACCCCATCGGCTGCGAACGCGCGGTCATTTTTCCGTCGATGAGGGGCACGAGACTGATTCCGTCGAGCGGGAGCGGGTGCTCGTTTTTCAACGAGAGGACTTCCACGAGGGTGGGAAAAATATCCACGACTCCTGCCGGGATTTCGGATACGGCGGGCTTGATGCGGGCGGGCCACTCGATGAGTCCCGGCACGCGGACGCCGCCTTCCCACATATCGCCCTTGCGCCCGCGCAAACCGGCGTTTGTGCCGTTGCCGTCGGGCTTATTCGGGTCGATCCAGCCGCCGTTGTCGCTCGAGAACCAAACCATCGTATCTTCGGCGATGCCGAGCTTGCGCAATCCCGCACGGAGCGTGCCGAGGCTGCGATCCACGCCGATGATCTCGCCATAGTAGCCGGAGCCGCCCGCCGCTTCGAGGTCTGTGGGTAGCGGTTTATGCGGCGAGTGAGGACTGCCAAACCACACTACCGCAAGGAACGGCTTCTTTTGTTCCGCCGCTGTGCGGATGAACTTCAGCGCTTCCTCCACGATCACCTCGGAGCCATCCCCCGCCGATTTCTCCGCAGCTCCGTTACGGCCAAATGTCCAGTCGGTTTCGAAATAGTTGCTTACTGAAAAGGAGACGTCGAATCCCACACTGCGCGGCGCGAGCGAGTCGGTGTCGGGGATGATTTTGCCCGGTCCCGCGACGCCGTTGAGATGCCATTTTCCAAAGTGCCCCGTCGAATAACCCGCCTGCTTCGCAAGTTGCGCGATGGTCGTCTCCTGCTTGCGAAACGGCATCCCCGGCCAGAACACGCCGATGCGATTCGGGTGCCGTCCCGTGAGCACGCTGGCGCGTGTGGGCGAGCAGGTCTGCTGCGCATAAAAGCGATTGAACCGCAAACCCGCCGCAGCCATCGCATCAAGATTTGGCGTCTTGATTTTGGTGAGTCCGTTGTAGCTCACATCGCCCCAGCCCTGATCGTCGGTCATGCAAAGGACGACATTGGGACGGGAAGGCTCGACGCCGTGGATGAGCGCCGGAGCAAGCAGCAGCGGAGCGAGAAATGGGAGTTTGCGTTTCTTCATGGTTCTTTCCGCGGTTCTAATCGCGGCCGCGCTGCGCATCAACGCTCGACGGAAATATATTCCAGCGCAGGCTGGAAACGGGCGCACGAGTCTGCCAAAGCAGACCCCATGTCCGCCATCTCCACCACTCCCGTGCGCAAGCCGTGGTACCGTATATTATACATTCAGGTGCTCATCGCCGTCGCGGCAGGCATCGCGATTGGCTATTTCGCGCCGGACTTGGGGAAGTCCCTCAAGCCGCTTGGAGACGGTTTCATCAAGCTCGTCAAAATGATGATCGCTCCGATCATCTTTTGCACCGTCGTCCATGGCATCGCGTCCGTCGGCGATCTGCGGAGGCTCGGTCGTGTCGGAATCAAGTCGCTCGTCTATTTTGAAGTAGTCTCCACCCTGGCGCTCATCATCGGCCTCGTCGTCGTCAACGTCCTCCAGCCCGGTGCAGGCATCACTCCGGCGGGGCAGACGTTTCATCCGGATGCAGCCGCCGCGACTGCTGCGAGCGCCTACACAAACAAAGCGCAGAGTCTCAGTACCGTTGAGTTCCTCCTGAATATCATCCCCTCCACATTCGTCGGGGCATTCGTTTCCGGCGATCTCCTGCAGATTCTCGTCATCGCCATGCTCGTCGCATTTGCCATCGTCTCGATGGGCGAAAAGGGAAAGCCTCTCCTCCATGCCATCGACACGGGAGGGCAGCTCTTTTTCGGCGTGATGCATATCGTCGTGAAGGTCGCACCGCTGGGCGCGCTTGGCGCGATGGCCTACACCGTCGGGGCCCACGGCATCGGGACGCTGAACAAGCTACTTGCACTCATGGCGGGATTTTACGTCACGGCCGGGCTGTTTATTTTCATCATCCTCGGCGGCATCGCACGGTGGTGCGGCTTCTCGCTCGTCCGCTTTCTCGTCTATATCACCGATGAACTGCTCCTCGTCCTCGGCACCAGTTCCTCAGAGACTGCTCTTCCTCACCTCATCCAAAAACTCCAGCGCCTCGGCTGCTCCAAGTCCACCGTCGGACTAGTCGTGCCCACCGGCTACAGCTTCAATCTCGACGGCACAAATATCTACATGGCGATGGCCGCCGTCTTCCTCGCTCAAGCAACGAACACGCCTCTGGATCTGTCACATCAAATCAGCCTTCTTCTGGTAGCCATGCTCACATCCAAAGGAGCCAGCGGAATTACCGGCGCGGGATTTGTCGCGCTCGCCGCGACACTCCAAGTGGTGCCGGGAATCCCCATCGAATCCCTCGCGCTTCTTGTCGGTATCGACCGCTTCATGAGCGAGTGCCGCGCACTCACCAATTTCATCGGAAACGGTGTAGCCACAATCGCCATCAGTCGCTGGGAGGGCGAAGTGACTCCCGCCCAGTTGCAGGCCAATCTCATCGCCGCCGCCGACTCCGCGCACGACCGCCGATGACATGGCGGGCCACCGGCTCCAATTTGAAACCGGACGGTATTCGTTTGTCATACAGCGGCCATTCTGGCTCTTGTTGCCGCCCAAAATGCGGATCTTCTTTGTCCTCACCAGTCTCGCCGTGCTCTCCGTCTCTGCGGCTCCGAATGGCTACTATCGTTTTCCAGCGCTCCATGCGGAGACGGTGATTTTTACCTCGGAGGGCGACCTATGGAAGGTGCCGGTGACAGGCGGCACGGCGCAGCGTCTCACTTCACACGAGGGAATGGAGTCGCACGCCGCGATCTCACCGGACGGAGCGACGGTGGCATTCACCGCGCAGTATGAAGGGCCGTCCGAACTTTATGTGATGCCGCTGGCCGGCGGTCAGCCGAAGCGGCTGACGTGGCACGGCGAGGGGGCGTTTGTGGCGGGCTGGACGCCGCAGGGCCGCATCCTCTACTCGACCAAGGCGTATTCGACGCTGCCGAATGACCAGCTCATCTCGCTCGACCCCTCCACTGGCGATGAGGCGCCGCTGCCGCTTGCCCAGGCGAGCGACGGAGTTTTCGAAGACACGGGAAAGCAGCTCTTTTTCACGCGGCTGCCGTTTCAAGGAAGCAGCACGAAGCGATACAAAGGCGGCACTGCGCAGACGCTCTGGCGCTTCGATGAAGGCGCGGAGGAAGCCGTCCCGCTCACTGCGGATTTTGCAGGCACTTCAAAGAATCCGCTTTGGTGGCAGGGCCGCGTTTACTTTGTCAGCGACCGCTCGGGAATCAGCAATCTGTGGTCGATGAAAGCCGACGGTGCCGACGTGCAGCCGCTCACGGATCACAAGAGCCTCGATGCCAAATCCGCGCGACTCCACAACGGGCGTATCGTTTACCAGCATGGCGCGGATTTGCGGCTGTTCACCATTGAGACGAAGGCGGACGCTGGCATCCCCATCACGCTTTCCACCGACCTCGATCAAACCCGCGAGCGCTGGGTGAAAGACCCGCTCAGCTACCTCACGAGCGCGCACATTTCGCCGGATGGAAATCGCGTGGTGCTCACCGCGCGTGGCGACGTGTTTGTCGCGCCTTCCGAGCCGGGGCTGCGCTTTGTTGCGGTGCCGGGGAGGGAAGGCGTGCGACTGCGAAATGCGTCGTTTTTTCCGGATGGGAAATCGCTCCTCGCGCAGACTGACGAGACCGGCGAGATCGAATTTGCGCGGCTGCCTGCAAACGGCATCGGAGCCCCGGAGTTACTCACGCAGGATGGCACGGTGTTCCGCTTTCCTCCGGTCGTTTCGCCCGATGGGAAATGGATCGCGTGGGATGATAAGAACCGCCAGCTCTGGGTGCGGAATCTGGATACGAAGCAGACGACGCTCGTGGCGAGCAGCCTCGAAGACGAATTCGACGATCTCACTTGGTCGGCGGATAATCAGTGGCTCACATTCGTGACTGCATCGGGAAACACGTACAAGCAAATCAAGCTCTACCGCGCGGCGACGGGCGAGTTGATGAGCGTGACGAGTGACCGCATCAACAGCGAGTCGCCGACGTTTTCGCCGGATGGAAAATGGCTGTATTTTCTGAGCGAGCGTGAACTGCGCACGCTCGTCCCGAGCCCGTGGGGGCCGCGTCAGCCCGAGCCGCATTTTACCGAGGTCACCAGGGCTTATGCGCTCGCGCTGCAAAAGGGATCACGCTCGCCGTTCGAGCCCGCGGATGAGCTTCAGCCCGCGACGCCGGAGCCGAAGAAGGACGAAAAAAAGCCCGAGGCGCAACCGGCGGCGATTCCTGCAATCGATATCGACGGCCTCGCTTCACGCATCATCGAAGTACCGATGCCCTCCGGCAACTACCGGGGACTGACAGCCACGGCGAAGCATCTTTTTTATACCGCAAAATCCGTCGGCTTTGACACGAAGCCGCGGCTGATGCGCCTCGATATCTCGAACAAAGAGCCGAAGCCGAAAGTCTTCGCCGAGGATGTGAAATCGTGGGAGATTTCCGCAAACAATCAGCGCGTGCTTATTCGTATCGCCGACCGGTTTCACGTCGTCCCCGTCGATGGCGATGCCCCGGTAAAGCTGGAGAAATCAGTGCCGCTGGGCGATTGGACTTTCCCGCTGACTCCACGCGAGGAGTGGCGGCAGGTCTATGTGGAATCGTGGCGGATGCTGCGGGATTATTTTTATGACCCGAAAATGCACGGCGTTGACTGGCCCGCCGTCCGCAAGAAATACGAGCCGCTCATCGACCGCGTTTCCGATCGCAGCGAGCTCAATGACGTGCTCCACGAAATGGCCGGCGAGCTCGCGGCGCTCCACATTTTCGTAAAGGGCGGAGACCTCCGCGAAGCCGGAAATCCGATCAAGCCGTCGTCGCTCGGGGCACGCCTTCTCAAGGATGTCGCAGCGGGCGGATGGAGAATCGACCACATTTTCCGATCAGACCCGGACTATCCGGGCGACCTCAGCCCGTTGCTCAAGCACGGCGTCGGCGTGAAAGAAGGCGACATCATTGTGTCCATCAACGGGCAGCCGACGCTTGGCGTTGCGCACCCGAATCAACTCCTCCGCCAGCAGGCCGATCGTCCTGTTTTGCTCGAACTCAAAACACCCGCCGATGCAGCGTCGCGCAGCGTTCTCGTGAAGCCGCTCGGCACTGAAGCTGCGCAGAATCTGCGCTACTCCGCGTGGGAGTATTCACGCCGCCTCGAGGTCGAGAAACTCGGCGAAGGAAAAATCGGATACGTCCATCTCCGGGCGATGGGAGCCGAGAACATCGCCGAATGGGCGCGCGACTTTTATCCCGTTTTTAACCGGCAGGGACTGATCATCGACGTGCGCCACAATCGCGGCGGCAACATCGATTCGTGGATTCTCGAAAAGCTCATGCGCAAGGCATGGTTCTATTTCTCCCGCCGGGTCGGCAATCCTTACTGGAACATGCAGTATGCGTTCCGCGGTCATGTCGTCGTGCTCTGCAACGAGCGCACCGCCAGCGATGGCGAGGCATTCTCCGAGGGCTTCCGGCGGCTCGGCCTCGGCAAGGTCATCGGCACCCGCACGTGGGGCGGCGAGATCTGGCTCAGCGCGGAGAAATGGCTCATCGATCAAGGCATGTGCACGGCAGCCGAGTCAGGCGTTTACGGGCCCGAGGGCACCTGGCTCATCGAAGGCCACGGTGTCGATCCCGACATCACGATCGACAATACCCCGCGTGCGACCTTCCTCGGCAAAGACGCCCAGCTCGAAGCCGCGATCAAACATCTCCAGGAACTGATCGCGAAAGATCCGCGCACGGTTCCTGCAATCCCGCCGAAGCCCGACAAGTCGTTGAAGTAGCCGCCGTTACTTGCTGAAGTTCGGGTGCTTCGGATCACCCATGGATTCGAGGAATGCGATGAGGTCGAGGATGTCGTTCTCGGTGCATGTGCTGAGCAGGCTCGGCGGCATGATGGAGACTTTCGAGAGCTCGCGGGATTTGATGTCGGTTTTCTTCACCGTTTCCTTGACCGTCGCGTCGAACGCATTCGGCAGGATGGTGACTTGATCATCGGTTTCCTGAGCGA
>JAYUSJ010000023.1:0-8479 GCA_043755735.1 Verrucomicrobiaceae bacterium
TGTCCTTGCGGCAACCCGCTCCACGCCTGTATGCGCGAAAGCGGCGTGTGTTCGTGCTCGCGAATGTCCACCCATTGCAGACGCATCTCGCGGAGGAAATCGGCCAGCAACGTCCCGGCGCCGACTGCCGTGCGGATGGGCACCGTGTTGATCAGCAGCCCGACGCACGCATCCGCGCCTTCGATCGTCGAGTGCCGGCACGCCCGCGTCGCGCCGAAGCACACATCGTCCTCGCCGCTGTAGCGCGCGAGCAGGATTGCCCACGCACCTTGCACCAGCGTGTTCAGCGTCACGCCGATGTGGTCCGCGAAAGCCCGCATCGCGCCGGTCGTTTGCGAGTCGAGCCGCAGTTCCGCGTCGCCCTGGGCGCGGGTCGCCGAGCAGCCTTCCATCCCCTCCACCGGGAGCGGCGTGGTCGCGCGAAAGCCGCGCAATTGATCCCGCCAAAAGCCCTCCGACTTCTCCGGCAGGCGCGTCGATTGCCATGCGATGAACTCCCGAAACGGCGGCGGCAGCGGCGGCTCTGCGGACTGCGGCGAGTCGTAAAAGCGGAACACTTCATCGAGCACGATGGTGATGCTCCGTCCATCCAGCAGTGCGTGATGAAACGTCCAGACGAGCGTCCAGTCGTCCTCCGCGCGCGCAAAAAGCGTGAGACGCATCAGCGGCGGGCGGTCCATCGCAAATCCCCGCTGCCGGTCCGATTGCAGCCAGTCCGCGAACGCCCGACCATCGACGGGCGCGGTTTCTTCCATCGAAAACGGCACGTTCACATCCCCATGCACCTCCTGCATCGGAGCCGAACCATCCCAGCGAAACGAAGTCCGCAGCACCTCGTGCCGGGCGACCACCCGCTGCCAAGCAGCCGTGAGGCGCCCCGCATCCACAGGCTCCCGGAGCGTCACCACCAACTGCTCGACATCGACACCACTGCACGGCTCAGCAAGGGCATGGTAGAGCATGCCCTGCTGTAGTGGCGACAGCGGGTAAAGTTGGGCTGACATTTCGGACACGCCGTCCGTATCAGCAAAGCCCGCGCCCGACCAGACCCGTGCTTCACTTTGCCAGCAGCGCGTCGGTGAGACAGTTCGCTGCATCACGGGTCTCTGATTGGTCACTCCGTCTTCCGTTTCTCCTCCCCATGCTCAAATTCATCAATGGCTTCGTGCTTCGCGATCGTGTCCTGCTCGAGCAGCGGGTGCAGCCAGATGCGTTCGATAATCGGATAGGACGCGACGATGGGCAGGATCATGATTGCGCCGGAGACTCCTGCGAGCAGCGCGCCCGCAAGGCAGGAAACCAGCACGGTGAGCGTCGAGAGCCGCAGACGGTTGCCGTAGATTTTTGGAACGATGAGATAAGATTCGATGAGGTGGTAAATGAGGTAGAGCACCACCACGAGAATCGCCGTCCCCGGCGAGACGGTGAGCGCCACTGCCGCGGCAGGCACCACCGAGAGGAAGAAGCCGATGATCGGGAGCACATCGAATATTCCCGCAAGGACCGCGAGCAGCAGCGCGTTCGGCACATTGAGGAACGTCAACAGCGCGAACACATAGATTGAGCAAAGGAGCGACGTGATGAGCTGGCCGGCCATGTAGCTGGAGACGACATCCGCGATTTCCGGTGCGGCCACCGCCACTTTCCGCCGCTGCACTGCCGGCAGAAATGCCAGCAGCCATTGGAAAACACGCGAGCCATCCGCGACCAGATACACCGCCACCGCCAGCACCACGAGGAACCTCGCCAGCGACGCAACGGCCAGCTTCCCCCACGAGAGGAATGATTGCATCAGCGGCTCGGGGTCGGAAAAGGAAGGCGCATCCATCAGGCGCGCCGCCCCGACACGGGTGCTTTCCGGGAGGCTCACGAGCATGTGCTCGCGGAACTTTGGAAGGTCTTTAATCACCTCCGTCATCTGCTGGGCTATCGCCGGAATGAGGACGCCGAAAAATACGATGACAAACCCCAACACCACCACTCCCGCGATGCAGACTCCGCTCCACACCGGCCAGCCCCGCGCTCGCGTCCAGCGCATCATCGGCCAAAACGTGATCGCAATTAGCAGCGCGAGGATCAGGATTTCCAGCAAGGGCGCGACCTTTACCACCACGAAAGTCAGCAGCACGACCGTGACGATTTTAAAAAGCGTGGCCCACGTGATGGTGAGCGAAGGCGGCAAGCCCGGTGAGCGATCATTGGACATATTTGGAATGTCCGAGAGTTGCAGCGGACGCCATGTTATCGCCCCTCGCAGGGTTCCTGCGCGCATGAGACTCCCACCGCCTTGCAAAGAGGGATTACTTTGAGTGTAGTTCATTATCGCGCGAGATTGCGCCGTTCGCCTACAACAAGGGGGGCGAAGACGCGCAGAAGCATTTCATCCGCGCGACCGAGGACTTGCCGGGGGCCTGTTTCCATGAAGCGCTGACCTACTGGAAGACGCACAAGGAGGCCGGGCGCGTGGTGCGCAGAAAACCCGGCTAGAGTTGGCTCCGCTTCGAGTCCCCCCTCCTGTTGGTCCGGCGGCTTTCCCCTCGACTTCGAAATCCCGGCGCGATTCCCTAGGCATCCGCACGCCACCATGATCACTATGCCCACCTTCTCGGAATATTTCGGACGACATTCTTCCACAGTGGTTTTCGTCGCGGTCATCCTCATTCTGTGTGTCGCCCTCCCCCTCCTCATCTTTTGCGTCTCGTGCCTCCTCGATCGGTCTCGGATCCGCAAAGTCATCGCCGCAAGCGGCGGCACCGTCCTTGGGATAACTTGGACGCCCTTTGGCCGCGGATGGCTTTTGGCCCGCGCCCAGCGAATCTACCGCGTCACGTTTCGCAACAGGGCCGGCGAGACCGTCACCGGGATTTGCAAAACCAGCATGACAAGCGGAGTGAGCTGGATTCCCAATGACGGCTCCCCTTATGACACCACGAGCCTCGTGCCGCCGGGATCCGGAGTCGAGGTCTGCCCCACATGCGACGCGTTCATCCTCGAAAATGGCACCACCTGCACCGCGTGCGGCTGGAACCTCCAAGCCGACCCGGAGAGAAAAGGAAACGCAGGAACCGCAGGGTCGCGGCTCAAGACGGTGATCTATGGTTTGGTCCTTCTCGCACTCGGCGGATACGGGCTCTACTACTTTATAGACTGCGGCGTCCACGGAGAGACCGTCAAATTCACCCGGTCAGCCGTCTCCCGCTCCGCACAGCCCGTGCAGTTTTGGGTCGAAGTGAGCTTCGGAGCGCTGGCCAGTCTCATCGCCCTCGTCATAGGCGGCACCATATTCATGGCCGGACTGCGGGGCCACGGGAAAGTCTCCGGACTCCCCGGCTCCAGCACCAAGAAGGGATTCC
The DNA here is from genome assembly GCA_043755735.1 of Verrucomicrobiaceae bacterium. Classification (GTDB taxonomy): domain Bacteria; phylum Verrucomicrobiota; class Verrucomicrobiia; order Chthoniobacterales; family Chthoniobacteraceae; genus SXWH01. Next base: position 3,354 of record JAYUSJ010000023.1, read on the forward strand.
GGGACGAGTAAGACGCCAGTCCCGGCGCGATTCCCTCGGCATCCGCAAGCCACCACAACCCATCATGACCACCGACACACCACCGCCGCGCCGCAACTGGCACTTCAACCGCTGGCTCCTCGTCTTCATCGTCGCCATGTTTGGCTGGGGCGGGTGGCGGGCATACGCATTTCGCTCCGCGCTCGCGGAGGCAAAGGCGCTGGGTTGGACAGTGCAATACACCGACCCGGTCGAAACGATTCGGAAGAACTGGAAGGCGGCGTTCGAGAAAGAGACTTGGCTAGATGGCGTTACAGATTTGCATATCTCGACGAGCGAAGCGTTTGAGCAGCACCTCGCCATCGTCCATCGGCTGAATCCGAAGCGGCTACAAATCAATCACGCTGTCAACTTACGCGACCTCACTGCATTCAAAGCACTCACCAGACTGCAAGTGGTCGTGATCTTCGATTGTAGAAGGCTGACAAATTTAGACGCGCTCGTGAACCTCTCCGCACTACAAAGAGTCTCGCTCTACGCCTGCACGGGGCTGACAAATGTGGACGGGCTCAAGAACCTCTCCAATCTGCAATCGATCTCGCTCGACAAATGCGCGGGGCTGGCGAACTTGGATGCGCTCAAAAACCTCCCCGCCCTGCGAGATATCGGACTCTACCGCTGCACGGGGCTCACCGATGTGGACGTGCTTAAGGGGCTCTCATCTCTGCGGCGGATTGGCCTCGACGGCTGCACGGGGCTAACGAACGTAAATGTGCTCAAGCACTTCTCCGCTCTGGAGGGCATAGGTCTCGACGGCTGCACGGGGCTAACGAATGTAGAGGCTATCAAAGACCTCACCGGTCTGCACGTCGTCTCACTCGACGATTGCACTTGGTTGACGAATGTGGACCCTCTCATTGGCCTCTCTGCTCTGCATTGGGTCTCGCTCAAGAATTGCACGGGGCTGACGAATGTGGATGCGCTCAGAAATCTTTCCTCACTTGAAACCATCCATCTCAACGGCTGCACGGGACTGACGAAGGAGAGCGTCGCCGCACTGAAGGCGGCGTTGCCGAAGGCGGACATCTTTTCCGACTACCAATAACCACAACTGCGGTCAGCCGAGGCGGCTCCATACGAGGGGACGCGTAAAGGAGCGGCGGATGTATTAGCCGACCTCCCATCGCGAAGCGCAAATCAAACCGGCGCGACCGCCTCGAAACTGGGGAGTGGCGGGCTGTGGCCGCCATTTTGAACTCACCACGCCGCAGGCGCACTTTGATTTGCGCATGCGGCGTGTTTTTCGAATGGCGGCCTCAGCCCGCCACTCCCCAGTCTCCCGCTACACCCACTTCACCGGGATATCGATCACCTGGCTTTTCTGGCCGAAGGGCTCGTTTTGGTAGCGGTATTGGACTTGCACCTGCCACGTCTCGAACTGCCCTTGCGCGGGGAGCGGGAGCACGATTTCGTATTCGCGGGTGGTGGAAAAGCCGATCTCCGTCATCGCACCGGTGCCGCGGGCGACGAAGACGGTGTAGCCTTGGAATTCCATCTTTTTCACGATGAGAATCGGTCGTCCGCTCGGCGAGTATTTGAATTTCACCTCCGGCACGATTTGCTCATCGGGCGGGCCGATCTCGGGGCCGAGGATTTTGAGCAGCAGGCCGTCGGCCTCATCCCAGTCGTCGTGGTTTTTGATGCTCTGCGCGAGGCGACCGAAGAAGTCCATGAAGCCGGGCTCGTATTGGGCGGTGACGGCGGGGGTATTAAACGTGGGCGCTGCCGGCAAGGCCGGGGGCCCCGGCAGCGCGGTGAGCACGTCGGGCGCGCCACCGCTCATAGAGGCGTGGGCGTCGGTGAGGCTTTTGGCCCATTGGCGGGCGATGCTGTTCGCGCTCATGAACCACTCGTAAGAGTAGCGCCCGTGGCGGAGGCGGAGCAGTTGCGGTGCGGTGATGTCATACTTGGTTGCCAGCGCACCGGGCAGGTTGGTATCGACTGCGATAAGGACGCCGAGGACCCCGGCGTCGTCGTCGGGCAGGAATGGTTTGCGTTTCATGTGTGTTTTGTTTTTTCTTGGTTTTCTTGGACTCGAAAATGGCGGGACATAGCCGGGATCTCCCGGCTCCAGGAGAAAACTGGGGCTCCCCCAGCGTAAATTAGGGTCATCCCAGGTAAGGCCTTCATCATAATGGGCAATTCTCATGGCGTAGATGGGCGAAAACTGGCGGGCACGGGCGACCATGGCCCGTTCCTGAGACGGCCTTACGCGGGCGGTAAAATGAGCGGCTTCTCTGTAGAGCGGGCAAAAACCGCCGCTGGGCTGACCCGGCCCACCACTGGGCTGACCCGGCCCACCACTGGGCTGAACCGGCCCACCGCTGGGCTGACCCGGCCCACCGCTGGGCTGACCCGGCCCACCGCTGGGCTGACCCGGCCCACCGCTGGGCTGACCCGGCCCACCGCTGGGCTGACCCGGCCCATCGCTGGGTTGACCCGGCCCACCGCTGGGCTGACCCGGCCCACCACTGGGCTGACCCGGCCCATTGCGGGGCGCGCCTAGCCCCGCTATGGCGCGGGCCGGGCGAGTGTGCGGATGGAAGGTTCGAGTTCACGCCGCATAAAAAAGCACATCGGGGCAAATCGCGGTATCGGGGTTCCACCCGGATTTTTCGGTAAGGGCTTTTCCCCGATGCCGACCCCGATATGGGTAGGGGTCCGTCCGGCCCGGCAACCGAAGCCCCTTACGTCCCTTTTGTCCTTTGTGTCCATTGGGCACTTCAAAGGGACCAAAAAGACCAAAAGGACGAAAGGGACATAAACGACAAACAGCGACCGCAAACCCCAATACGCAGCGCCCCTCCCGCTGCATGTTTCCATTTGCCATCCGCCGCTTTGCAAACTACCACACCGCCACCAGACAAACCTCAAACTTTTCTCCTATGACAACCTCCTGTGATATGCGCGTGTTGGTGGTGGATGGCGATCCTCTTACGCTACGCGGCCTCGCTGCGTCTTTGGCCGACTTGCAAGGCTGCACCGTGTGCGGCGCGGTGGACTCGGCGCAGGCGGCCTGGGCGGTATTTGAAAATGGGCCCGTGCAATTTTTAGTCATGGAATATCCCCTGCCCACCGACGACGGGCTGGCGCTGATCCACGATTTTTTGAACGTGCAACCGACGGCGCATGCCGTGGTGATCGTCAATCGCGACGACCGCGCGATGCTGGAGCGTCTGTTCACCGTCGGAGCGCGGGCCATCGTGCATCGCTCGGATGCACCGGCGGCGCTGGCGGCGGCATTTGCGGCGGCGAAGGAAGGCAGGCGTTTCCTCAGCCCGCAAGCCACCCAGTCGATGCTCGCAAGCATGGCGCACAAATCAAACGGCAAGCGCACCGGCGACGCCGCGCTGCTGAGCAACCGGGAGTTTGAGGTCTTCGCTGCCATCGCGCACAAGCAAGGCCCCAAAGCCATCGCCCAGCGCCTCGGCATCTCGATAAAAACGGTGGAGACGCACAAGGGAAAGATCAAAGAAAAGCTGGGCATCAAGACCGCCGCCGAGCTGCAAAAGCGCGCAGACCGGTGGGGGGGCGCGTGATAGGTGGGATGGAGTCGGCGTCGCATACGAAGGCACAACGGCATTGCGAAGGGATGTGAATTGTTTAACAGATGTTCCGTCAAACATGAGTTGGAAATGCCACACCTGCGGAGTCGAACACGATAACCTCCCGCTATGCTTTGGCATTGAGGCTCCGTGGCGTGATTTGGTGCCCGAAAGCGAATTTGCTCAACGAGTGGATCTCACGCCGGACACGTGCGTGGTGGACGAGGAAATCTTTTTTGTGCGCGGTCATATTGAGATTCCGATCTACGACTATCCCGATCCGCTCGCGTTCTCGGTTTGGTCGTCGCTGAGTGAGGCGAGCTTCGCTCACATGTGTCACCGCTGGGACTCACGGGAGCGCGCTTCCGACCCTCCCTATTTCGGGTGGCTCTCCAGCCCAATCGCGGTCTATCCCGACACAATCAATTTGAAGCTTTCCGTGCGTTCACGACCCCCGGGACAAACTCCACTCTTCACTGTCGAACTCTCCGAACACCCGCTCGCGCTCGATCAGCATAGCGGTATTACCGTTGAGCAGTGGCACGAGTTTGCCCATCAATTGCTTCACACATGAGTCGGCGTTGCGCCGCCAGCTTCGCGCTCGAAATGGATTACCCCGGAACTACGCCGAAGGCGTTGCAGCAATCAGCCCAACGGTTGATGCGAGGCACGAGCATCTACCTTGGGTCTGCCGCGCCGCACAGGATTTACCCCGACGGGGTTCCATCGAGACGCGCGCCGTGGATGAAACCCCTGCGGGGTAGGTCCCGCGGGGTGCGCCGACCCGGCGTAGCTCGTTCCTCGCAACGCCGGGCTAAGTGATGAAACGCCTTCGGCGTAGGCACGGTGCAGGGCTGAAAGCCCGACCATGTAATAGCCCAGGCAAAGCGAGGAATCCCGATGTATCGGGACAGGCCTGGGGCACTCCCACAAAACGGATATGAGGCCTGCAACGGCGCAATCATTCCGCCCCTTCAGGGCTTGGATTCCGTGTTGGGCGCCATCCCAGGGATGCGCTCCTTCGTCGCTGCCCCTGGGCTTTCACATTGCCGGGCCTTCGGCCCTCCGCTGCATCGGCGGATCTCCTACTTCCCCTCTAATAATCCCCCGTTCGACGACATCTCTGCTACCGTGACTTTTACCATGCCGAAGACCCTTTCCATTTTCCCGCTGCTCGTGCTGCCTTTTGTGACTGTGGCGGCGGAGGTTGATTTTGCCCGCGATATTCGCCCGATTCTCTCGGAGGCTTGTTTTAATTGTCACGGGCCGGATGCGGGGACTCGCAAGGGGGAGCTGCGGCTGGATTTGAAGGAGTCGGCTTTTGGCAAGGCGGAGTCGGGGGAGGTGGCGGTGGTGCCGGGCGATTTGGCGAAGAGCGAGCTGCTGAAGCGCATTTTTACGGACGACAAGGACGATGTGATGCCGCCGCCGAAGGAGCTGAAACGGCTGAAGCCGGAGCAGAAGGAACTTCTCAAACGCTGGGTGGCCGAGGGGGCGAAGTGGACGGGGCATTGGGCGTTTGAGCCGGTGAAGCCGGTGGCG
>JAYUSJ010000024.1:0-8470 GCA_043755735.1 Verrucomicrobiaceae bacterium
GTGAGCTGGATGGTGCCGCCCGCGGTGCCGCTCGTAGCGCGGTTCAGCGCGAAGGTCTGGCGCGTGACGGCGGGGGCGTCGGTGGTGAGGTTCATCACCATTCCGCTGCCGATGTTGAGCGGGATGCCCGCAGCGCACTCGACAAGTTTGTAGTTCCCCGCGCCGAGCACGCCGTCGGCAAACGCGATGTCGAATGTGTTCGTTCCATTCACCTGCCCGGTCCCGGCGGTGATGAGCACTTTGTCGTTCGCACCCGTGGGCGAGGACGAGAGCTGCATGGAGAATTTCGTGTCGGTCGCGGTGAGTCCGCCGCCCGCGGTGAGCGTGCCGATTTGTCCTGCGCCCGCGCCGGGCGAAAGCTGCGAGCCAGCCTGCGCGGTCAAGGCTCCATTCACCGTCCCCGCGCCGCGCAGCACGGCGGCATTCGCGATGGTGGTGGCAGAAGCGAGCGTGCCGTTCACCGCGAGTGAACCTTCGGCCACCGTCGTCGCGCCGGTGTAAGTGTTCGCGCCGCTGAGCGTGAGCAGGCCGGAGCCGACTTTCGTCAAAGTGGAATTGCCCGTGATGATGCCCGCAAACGCTGTGTCACCACCGAGCGAGCCGATGCTGTAGCCCACAGTTCCCGCGCTGCCGCCGGCGAGACTCGCCGTCGTGCTGGAGCCGCTGAGCGCGCCAATGTTCAGCGCATTGCCGCCGCTATTTGTCTGCGGTTGGAGCGACACGCTGCCGCCCACATTTACTCGCGCGGCGTTGAATCCATTGAAGCTCCCGCCATTGAAAAACAGCCGCACGCCGCCGCTGCCCGTGAAATTAAGATTCCCCGCAAACGCTGCGACCGGGCCGTAAAGGTCGGCGCGATTCGCGGTCGTCTGTGCGTTGTAGTTGAGCGTGCCGCCGCCCGTGATGTCGCCCAAGAGCGCGAAGCGATTTCCGGAGTTGATGACCGCGCTGCTGCCTGCGGGCACGGCGATATCCGGGCTGAATGTGTGGCCGGTTCCTGTCGGGTATCCGTTCGTCAAAACGCTGCCATCCAGCATCGTCACCGTGCCGCCGGAAAGACTGCCGGGGCTCGCCACGGTGAGCGTGCCATCCTCCAGCGAAGCCCCGCCGGAATACGTATGCGCGGCGAGCAGCGTGAGCGTGCCCGAGCCGCGCTTGGTGAGCGTGCCGGTGCTGCTCACGCTACCGGCGCCGCCGAGCGAATAGTTGCCAGTCGCATTCACTTCCACCGTGGTCGGCGCGAGTGCGCCGGTGATGGAAACAGCGGCCTGCGCGATACCGCTTTGATCAAACGCGACGCGGTCGCCATCAGAAAATGCGACGGTCGTTCCGTTCGAGACACGCAGCCAGTTCAGCGACGACGCGTCCCACGCAGCGCCCGAGCCTTTCCACTTCAAATCGCGTGGCAGCGATGTGTTGGTCACCACCAGCGCGCAGGTCTGCGTCCACGAATGTCCGGCGCTGTCCGTCACGGTGAAGTCGAACCGCGCGCGGCCCGTGAAATTCAGCGTCGGCGTGAAGGTCGCGAGATTCCCCGCAACGCTCACCGTGCCGCCGACCGCGTTGCTCGTTGCGAACGTCGGCGATGCCGAAAAGCCGCTCGTGAACTTCGCCATATTCACCGCGATGCTCGTCGGCGAGCCCGTGATGTTTTTAGCCACCGTGCCGTGTGGGATGCTCTTGTAGTGCAGGTATTCCTCCAGCCGCGTGTAGCCTGCGACGGTGCCGGTGGGCATGAAGGTCGCGCCCGTCAGCGCCGTGTTGTGGTCCTGCACCGCCGCGTTCCAGCCGAGCGCGGTTTCGTAAAAGTCGGGCATGCCGTCTTTGTCCGTATCCACCGGCGCGGCTGTGCTGTTCAGCGTTCCAAAGCCGCCATTCGTCAGCCCGAGCGAGGTTTCGGTGCTGATGTGATTGCGTGTCTGCGTCACGAGATTCTGCACCATCCGCGCATCCACTTCATCGCGAATCGCGCCCGCATACGACACATCCAGCCGCAGCGCGCCTGCTTTCGACACGACCTTTTTGAACGCCACCGTCGGGTCATCCACCGTCACCGGCACGCCCGTGCTGGAAAACGCCGTGAGCGATTTCACATAGCGATTCGCGCCGACCGGGTCGCCCGCGATGAACTCCGAACCGCCCACGATCGTGTAGCCTTTGTCGGTGCCGTTTAGGATGCCGTCGCCATTCGAGTCGTGCCGATTATTCGCGAGATGCACGGAAAAGTTCGGGTTGCCATTACGGTCCACCGTCGCCTTTTCCAGCGCCTTCGTGCGGATGTTGCCAGCGGGCGCGAGGAAGTAGTTTCCGATGACGTTCGACTTCCAGTTCGCGGGCGTTTCCGAGTCGCCCATGATGAACCCGATGTTCCAATCGAAGGTCACATTATTCACCCACTCCAGCAGCCCATTGGGCCGCGCCTTCGGGTTGCGCGTGTGATTGTGCGACCACAGCGAGTGATGCGCGGAAGCGTGATTCTGGTCCCACAATCCGCCGCACGAATGCGACTGCAAGCCCCAGCCATTCAGCGCCCACTGCATCGTCAGATTTTCCGGCGGCGAGCCAAACGAAGAGATGTTTTCGTCCGTGGAAAACTGGATGGAGACCGAGTCGAGAATGGCGTTGAGCGTGCCGCTGGTGAGATTGATGCAATCGCCGCCCGCGTCCTTTTTCCCATACCGAAAGCGCGCGTGGCGAATGACGATGTCGTCGCCGGAAATGATAAACGTCCCGTCGCGAAACCCGATGCCATCGCCCGGCGCAGTCTGCCCCGCGATGGTCACTTTCGATTTCGAGAGCGTGGTCTTGTTCACGTGAATATGCCCGCTCACGCCGAAGACAATCGTCCGCCCCGCCGTAGGCACCGTTGCGATTGCATCCGCAAACGACCCCGCGCCGGAAGTGTTCAAATTCGTGACGATATAAACATCGCCCCCACGCCCGCCGAGCGCCCGCCCGCCATAGCCCTCCGCGCCGGGGAAAGCGGGGATCTGCGCGAAGGAAGCGACGCCAAGGCACGAGGAGAACGCGAGAAATGTGGTGAGAGATTTCAAATCACCGACGTTATCGCCCATGAATTCCCGCATCGCACGCGGTATTTTGTAGGTCTCTCCGTGTCGCTCGCTGGCGGTCGGAATCCCGCACCGCCGCCGTCAGCATCATTGCATCCCCGGCGACTGACTGTTCCTCAGCAGCAAATCACGCGGTTTCATGGCAGAACACCGCATGGAGTCATGACGCGTAAAGGAGTCCCGATGAATCGGGACTCCTTTACCCCGCTTCGCATAGCGACGGCCTTCATTCCATGGAGATGCAAATTGCGCACATTCATACCCGCCACCCACCGTAGCAGCCGACTATCACGGAAAGACGAAAGTCGTGGGGCATCGTTCTCCTATTCTCCTTCCTCCGGCAGGTTTTCCGTCTCCATCGAGGGCACCCTGTAAAGCGACCACGTCACCGGCAGCGAGCGGGTTCCCTGCCGCGCCATACCCTCCAGCTTTCCGTAGCGACTCACCCGCAAGGTGAAATGCGGACGCTCGGCTTCCGAGTAGTCAATTTCATGTGTCCGGAACCAACCAAGATTCACCGGGTCCAGTCCCGACTTCTCCCCGTGCAGCATGAATCCCAGACTCCCCGTGCTTCCCGTGAAGCCCGGCGGAGGCTCCATCCGAATGTCACCCGTTTGCGGTGCCGACTTGCCGGAGTGGATAAACATCTGCTGCGGCCCTGCATCGTTTGCGATCCATATCTCACGACGGAGCGTCATCGTGTTTGGGAAGAAATCCAGATCGATGTCGCTCGTGGCGAGCATCCCGGTGTGCCTGGCTATCTCGCTTTCGCATGTCTCCTTCATCTCCGCCGTCATCATCACACGGCCTTCCTCCAGCGCTTCGCGGTAAATGCGGATGGCTTCGTCTTTCAGCCCCAGCTTTCCCATCGCTCCGGCAAAGATAAATTTGAGCCAGTAGTCCCCTTTGCATTCCGGCAGGCGGGGATGCACCAATGCCGCCGTGTGCTCCAGCTCCTCCGCGTTGTTCAGGCTGTTTGCATACATAAAAAGCGCATCCCGCTCCTTCGGCGCGAGCCGATACGCCTTTTCGGACCACTTCAGGCAGCCTGCTTGATCTCCGGATGACGAGCATTGTATTGCCGCGCAATAGAACCCGCGCCACGACCCCTCCTTCTCCGCCCAATCCACCAGCCTCACCACAGCGCCCGGCTTCGCTTTGCTTCCCATTCCAAATTTCACCATGATTGCCTTTTGATGGTTCCGGTCGGCTGCAAGCGCGAGGTCGATCGAGTTCCAGCCTACGCTCGTCATCTTTGAGTCAAAGTAACACCACGCCTCCACATACAGCGCCTCGGCATTTCCGCTCTCACCACACTCCGTCACCTCATCCAGAATCTCATGCGCCTCATCAAACCGCTTTAGCAGACGCAACGCATTCGCCTTTTGAATTCGCAGCGCCACCGCATCCGGCGGCGCTCCCGATAGCAGCTTGTCGAGCGCCAGCAGCGCGATGTCCGCCTTGTGACCCAGGTCGGCCCTTAGAAACTGCTCCACGCAAGAGCGCAAATTCGGATCATCCAACTGCGCCTTGGCGATATCTGCCGCCATCTTCTTCCGGAAATCCTCCTGCGTGTAATACGCCACCCGCAGCGTCCCATCCGGATACACCATTTCCAGTCGGTGCATCGCGCCCAGCTTTGCCAGCCCCTCCAGAGCCTGCTGGTGCCGGGGCAGGATTCCCAGCGCTTTGCGATAACACTCGATGGCCTCCGCCTCCTGCTTCAGTTCCTGATGCAGTTGCGCCCTCTGCATCCATATCCACTCCACTCCCGATGCCCGCTTCGTCGCCAGAATGCTATTTGCCAGCGCACCGCGGAGATCATTCTGGCTGCGCAAAAGAAACGACTTATTAAAAGGACAATACCCCGTGCCCGGTCGCAGCCTTTCCATCTCATCGATTGCTGCGATTGCCTGCTGTGTTTCGCCGCGCTCAAGCATCCCGCTCAGCTCATCCCCAAAGTCACAAAACTCCTCAAGCACCGCCCATTCCTCCGTCCACTCCGCGCCCCCCTCCGCCCGCAGCCGACGCAACCCCTCCCTCATGTCTCCAGCCTGATACCCAATCGTCCGGTCCGTCTTAATCTCACATTCCACCGGCCACGGCATCCTCTCAGGAACCCCCCAGAAATGGCGTTCGGGATGTTTGATGCGGGCCCACCGGTAAGTCTTCGAGTGTATTTCGGGTTTCATAAAAAAATTCACCACCCGAGCGCTTCGGGTGTTTGTTGAAAGAGTGTGGAAACGGGCTCAGATGACATGAAAGGAAAAATTCGGCCTCATTGTTGATTATTCATTTCGTCTTTCTCGCCTGATTCCAGTGCCCCTCAGTTCCCCGTTTCCCCGTTCTTGTGCTGCTTACGCAAAGCGTGGGTCGTACTTAAAGTTTGTCACGTATTCTGTGACGCGCCCGTGTTCGTCGAATTGAATGGCCACCGTGCATCGCGCCCAGTTTTGGCCCTGCTCGGCGGAAATTCGTTGAAACACTTCAATCGTCGCGAACATCGCATCGGAAAAATCCATGACCTCCGCGCCGGTATCCGCATTACGGATGCGATGCTTCACACGCGTTGCTCCGCCGACAAACTCGCGGGCCACGTCGAGTTCGAGTGTCGCAGTTTTCCAGTGCCGTGGGACGCATGCCATCACAGTACGGACCAGCGCCATGAGCGCAGCGCCGGAGCGCCTGATAAAATCGGGCGATTGCTCTGGTCTGGCGATGCCTGCACCAAAGGCGTGCGCCGGTTTCCCCTGCGAATGAAACGAGCCTGCGCCACCGTGGAGGTTTAGACCGTGCGGTGGGCGATGAGAAGGAAACGGGGGGAACGGCATCGTCACCGGTTCGACGGGGCTCCACCAGAGCACAGCGTTGTGGTCAAACGCGACTGTTTTTCCGCCTGAAACGAAACGCAATTCAAACGGGCGAGATTCGTCCACCGTCTGCGCCTCGACGACTTTCACGCCCTCATCCGTTAATACGAAGTAGTTGCTCATTTTAGCTGCGCGGAACCGGCGGAACCGGGGTCCGACGAAAGAGAAACGGGAGGAATGGAGTGAGGCGATAAAACGGAAAACCTTTCGGGTTCATTGTGTGTCATTTTAGTGATGCTTTTTCATTTTTGTCGCATGACCCCGTTTCCCCCTTTGTTGCCTTCGCCGTTTCACTGACTGCGCGGGAATTAGGCGGCTGCCAATTCAAGACGACGAACGTCCGGATTCTTGGGCGTGGGCATCTCATTGTAGGTTTTCCCGCCTAGTTCGCGGCCAGTAAGATCCTTCCTCACGCCGCCCCATTGCTTGAAGAAAAAGGCGGTTCCTTCTTTACGACATTGCCGGTAAATCTCGCGGACCCATTCAATTTTAATTGGCCGGGAACGCGGCCCACTTTCACCGCCAACAATAGCCCAATCGATTCCTTTCAGCGGCATTTCGCCGACGGGGCCGATTAGCGGTTCCAGCGATAGAAATCGCACCGCCGACGGGACACGTTGCAAATCTTGGATTCGGTGGACAACCCGACTGTCTTCGACGCTTACCCCCATCCAGACATTCGGCGACCATTCCAATCGAGGCGCAAGAGATACGAGGCGCTTGCTACGCTTTGTGAGAATCTGGAACGTGTGCTGGGGACAGAGTTTCATTGTCTCGAATACTTGCTGAATAAAATCGAGCGGTACGTCTTCGTGGAACAGGTCACTCATTGAGTTTACAAAAATAACTCTCGGGGCCTTCCACAATTTAGGGGCGCCGATCAAGTCGTGATGAAGACTAACGGCGAATCCATCTGCATACCGAGGGCTTCCCATGGCACGAAGACGGTTCGCCATCCGCTCCGCATAACAGTTCTTGCAGCCGGCGCTCACCTTTGAGCATCCGGTGACCGGGTTCCATGTGGATTCAGTCCATTCGATGTGTGTTTTGCCGCGCATGATGTCCTAGAAAAGTTCTCCTTGAGAAGTAATCGCTCCAAATTGCCCAAACCGCAACTCTCGAACTTTACCTTCTGCGAATGAGCCTGCACGGCGTTGTTCACCATCGTACGGTTCGACCCGAAGTTGCTGCCGCTTCTCGAGCAATGCGAGCATCGCCTTTGCATTGAGAAAAGGTGTCTCGTTTAGGGCGAAGATGTTGACCTCTTCCAGCGAAGCGGCCCGCCCGTTGAATACTTGAAATAACTCTTTTGCGTAAATCTCGGCGTCCGCATCGCCAAACAACACGTGCTGCTCAATGTGGGCGTCGGAAAACGAGTAAGTGCCCGTTTTGTCGATCGCCCTCATTGCCTCCTTCATTTTTTCCATCCCGAGAGGGTGTTTCGTTGCGAACACTAAGTAGTAGTTAATGGAATCATTGCGCCCTCTCATTGCAAACGACCACACGAACTTGACCCCCGGCAGGCTCCGCAGCCGATTTTTGTAGAGATCCAATATCTGCACCGAGAGGCGCTTGAAATTGTCGATTGCTGTGAGCGCCGTACGCCAACTCTCGTCGCCAAACAAGGAAGTCAATTGCTCCTCGCGATTCTTGTTGTCCGCAGCAAAAATTCGACCGATTCCATCAGCATCCAAGTTAATAAGTAATTCAGCCGTGTCACCTTTCATACAATCGGCAAAAGTGTGCAGCGGAATCCCGGTTGCGCCAAATGGGTCTGCGAAAACAAAGAGCGGGCCCTCACCCCGAAACGGGCCCGGAAATTCTTTACGGAGGAGTTGAAGGCCAAGTTCAAAGTTGTCGTGAATCTTTGTAACGCCAAGTTTCTTATTTTGTTCGAAAGGAGCAACCGTTTCTTCAAGCTCTTCAAAACGAGCAGGACTGGCCTCGATGAATGCGCACTCAATCTTCCGAGCAATAAACGATGTGCCGAGCTCATTGATCGCCGCTTCTGCGACCCGAAGCGCCGCGAGCGGCGATCCTTCTTCATGATTTTTGTAGTGCCCCGGCCCAGCAAATCCATCGACGTAAAGAATCGTTTGACCTCGTCGCGTAGTCCCAAGGATTCGCAGCCATGCTTTGAGGTAGCCCTTTAGTATCGCGATTTTTGCGATTGTGTGGGCATCTGCGGACCAAATCGTGGGCTTAGATTTTGACATAATTTAATTCTATGGGGTGGCGTCTGCAACGAGTGTTCGCAGGAGTGGAAAGCGAACTAGAGAAACGAGGTTCCCATTTTTGCATGCCCCGCTCTACGGGCTTCGTGTTGTTTTAGATGGATGATTCACTGCTTTCACTGCTACTACTGCTGCTTCCTCCAAGATCGCTCGACGAGTCGCCGGTGATACTGCTGCTGCTGCTCGATGAACTGCTGCTTTCCGCGCTGGAACTGCTGCTGGGAATAATCGGGCCGGGCTCTTCCTCGTGGGGATGGTGCTCGGCGCGGAGATGCGCGATTATTCCGTCATGGGG
>JAYUSJ010000025.1:0-28004 GCA_043755735.1 Verrucomicrobiaceae bacterium
CGCCCTCACGGACGCCGCCTTGCGGTTCAGCTACGGTTGCTCTCATCAGCTCCGATGTCATCTTTTCATGTTCATTAGTTCAAGCCCATGCCGGGCACACTAGCGCCTGCGCCCTCGCAGGTTGCGCCTGCGTCGCCCTCGACGCAGCGGTGCGGTGAAGCGGTCCGTGCGAGTCTTCATCGCTCGGTTGGCTTCCCCGAAGCCTAGCCATGTTTCGGCGAGGGCGCCGAAACCAACCTGCGAGGGCGCAGACGCTACCCCGCGGCAGTCCTTTGGCTTTGCTCGCATTCGCACTATTCCACTTTGATTCACACCCCCATGAAACTCATTGATGCAGGAACGCTCGTAATTATGTCGCGGGCTCGCGTACGAAAAAGCCCATCCCGCCAATCGTCTGGAACTCCTCGATACTCGTCATGCCGTCCGCGACTTTGGCGAGGTCGTCCTGCAGCAGTGACAATGCACCCCGATCGCGCATCTGGCGGCGCAAAGTCCGTTCGTCTGCGTGTGCTAGAATGAGATCGGCATCCTGTTCCCGCAGGCGATGAATTTCAAAGACTCCGATGCGTCCGCGGTAGCCGCTCCCGCCGCACTCCGCGCACCCCTTGGCATGCCAGGTCTTGTCCGGAACCGGACATTCACATAGCTCCAGCCATTGCGCCTCCTCGGAGGTGAGCGGCTCCAATCTGCGGCACGCAGGGCAAAGCCGGCGCACGAGTCGCTGGGCTAGAAGAAGATCGACGCTCGCCGCGATCTCATGGTCGGCGAGGCCGAAGTGGCGCAGAACGCTGAGGGTTCCTGCTGCGTCGCGTGCGTGCAGAGTGCTCAGAAAGACGTGACCGCTGTCGGCTGCATCCAACGCCGCGCGTGCCGAGGCGGCATCGCGCATTTCACCGAGCACCAAAACATCGGGGTCGAGTCGGAGCACTCCCTTCACTCCCTCGCCGTACGTGAGCCCCTTACGCGCGTTGACTTGGAGCTGCGTAACTCCTTCGAGCACGTATTCGACGGGGTCCTCGATGCTCACGATTGAGCGGCCTCCGCGCGCAAGTTCGCTCATCATGGCGTAAAGCGTGGTGGTCTTGCCGGCCCCGGTAGGTCCGCTGATGAGCACCATCCCGCGCACATCATGCAATGCGCGGGAGAGCATGTCGTGGTCGGAAATACCCAGCCCAAGCTGATCCAGCGCCGGCCTGGAAAAGACGTGGGGAAGAAGTCGAATCGCCAGTTTTTCGCCGCCCACTCCGGGACCGGTGGCGACGCGCACGGAAACCTCTCCGTCCGCCACCGGAATGGCGGCGCGACCATCCTGCGGGCGCTGCGTGAAAGAGGGCTCGATGTCAGCGTGCGTCTTGAACATCCGCAGGAGGTGCATACCTCGCTCTTGCGGAAGCGTCACCGTATCCACCATCACACCATCGATCCGAAATCTTACAGCGTAATCTCCGCCCGCCGGATCGAGATGGATATCGGAGACCCGCTCCCGCACGGCATCTTCCAGAAGGGCCGTCGCCAGTAATAGCGTGTTTGCGGGTTCGTCTCCCTCGACGGGTTGCTGAAGTCGCACGCCGAGGAGTCTCGCGCGGTCCGGTTGCCGGGTTCGTTGTGTTTCGGGATTCATTGCGTGTAAACGGTGAAGATTCTCGCCAACAAAGAGATGCTTTAGCGACGCGGGCCGCTGCATGCAAGCAGGCCTAGAACGCGATGCCGACGGCGCACTCGCGCAATCAAGACGACGCGTCTTTACCGCTATCTTTTCCTGCGAAGCACACCGGATTCGGACATCATCAAACACCATGAACACCCGCTCCATCCTGCTTTTTCCTGCCCTGATGCTCTCAACCGCAATTGTCGCTGACCTTCCTGCGATCCCCGGGGCATCCATCGCGAAGAAGAAGGCGCCTCTTTTTTGCGATGATTTCGAAGGGACCGAGCGGCAAAGGTCCGGCATAAAGTAGTTCCGACTTTCGCGGTGGAAAAGGGAACCCTAAAAGGCACCCAGACGCCCGCCGTGAAGGCGCATGCCGCAGTGCATGGATTGGAGATACCCACGAAGGACAGTGTGGTCGAAGTGGAGTTTGATGACAGCAATTACACCGGGGCGCACTACCGACATCTGTGCCGCGCGCAGATTCGTCTAAACAGCGTGACAATCATCGACGAGCGCAATGGATCGCTGCGCAACGACATTTACGAAATGAGCAAAGACCCCGCGAAAAAAGCAGAACGCTCGAAATTCCTGACGGGCCGCAGCGTCACCTACCCTGCACAACTTGATGCGGTAGAGTGGTTCTGGAACGCCGAGCCTCTGAGATAGGATTCGAAGCGAAAGTCCCACTAAAGAATCGCTTCGAGTCCGCGCATGGTAGCGGCCATCTTCCGCAGCCCCAACTCCAGCCGCGTCTTGATGGTTCCCAGCGGAATTCCCGTGTAGGCGGCTATCTCGCGCTGTGTCATTTGCTGATGAAAGGCGAGGTGGATTGCGTCGCGTTGCGCTTCAGGCAGCGTGGCGAGCGCCCGCTCCAAAATCACCGCCTGCTCGCTCTTGGAAATATCCTCGTGCACGTGCGTCCATCCCGCCGAGTGGCAATCGCACTCGTCGGCATAACGATCCTCGACACGCGAATACGTCTCGCGTTTACGAAGGCGGTCGATCGCGCGACGACGGGCGAGCGTTGCAATCCACGCCAGTGGTTTCCCCATTTGCGGATCGTAGCTCGCTGCACGATCCCATATCTCCATGAAAATGTCCTGAAGCAGGTCTTCGCTATCGGCCTCGTTGTGCAGAACCTTCATCGTGATCGTGCGCAGGAGGGCTGCGTATCGGGCGTGAAGAAGCGCCAGGCTGCGATGGTCGTGAGACTGGATCATTTCCATCAATTGCTCATCGCTGAGTCCGGCATCCGGAGTGATTGCGGGCGGCGTGGGCCATTCGAGTAGTTGTGTCATATTGTTGTGCGTTGGATGGGGGCAACGACGCGAATATTGCCGATGACACGGCTGCAAAAATATGGGGTCTTTACCCCAAGTGCTGTGCGGGCGCTCCAGCCGCCTATTTCTTCGTCGCTCTAAAGAGCGGACGGGGGGCAATCTTATCTTCCTCATACTTCTTGGTAGAAGGCCAGATCAAGCGCCATGGCTGGCGTTTCACCGTGTCGCTGGCGTCGCCGAGGTTCTTTCCGACCTTTGAAAACTGGTCGCCGAGAAGCTTCACTTCACGGTCCATGCTTTCCGATACGCGGCGCATATTGCGGAGCGCGAGCTCGATGTCCTTGTTCCCGGAAAGATTGCCCGTGAATTTCTCAGCGTGCGACATAGCTTTCGAGAGGTCGCTGCCCGGGGCGGTGATGTCCGCGATGTGGCCGAGTGCGATATCAAACTTCCCGTTCTCACCGGTCATCGTCTCGATGTTTTGCAGCGAGCGACGGAGGGAGCCGTCCGGTCCGCTGAGTTGATTGAGGTGGACTCCGAATTGCTTGAACTCTTCCAGCATTGCCGTGAGCGCAGAACCCTCGCTGGTAAGCTTCGTGAGATTGTCGGCCGTCTTCTGGAGGCTGTCGAGCGTGGCCGCGGCCTTGATAAGCGCAGGGTCGATTTTTTCCAGAACGGCGGGGACGGCATCGGCAAGGCCGGGCTGCCTTTCACCGATAAAGTGCAATCCATCCGCAGCAAGTCCGCTGTCTTCTTCGCCCGACGTGAAATCGATCACAGGCTTCCCAAGCAGGCTGGGCTGCGTGATCTGCGCCTTCACGCGAACGAAGATTTGTGCCGATTCCCGGACCTGCACTTCTACGAGTGTTTCCATTTTCGGCGTCGGTCGCTCCTTCAATGGCACCGGAGAAAAGAGTCTTCGCACCTGCCCGATCTTCCGCCCGGCGAGCAGTACAGGAGCGCCGGGCTCCAGTCCCGCCGCGTTGTCAAAATAGATGCGGAAGCTTTTCTGCGCGACGAATACGCCGGGAGACCCGAGGTAAAGCAGCAGGGCTACGAGCGCGGAGAGTGAGAGCACGACAAGGACGCCAGTACGGATTTCGTTGCGGAGAATGTTCATGTTTTTGCGGTGCCTTCGTTGATTGGGCCCTTTGTGTCGCCGGAGATGAATTGCGCCACAACGGGGTCGGTTGAGTTTTTGAAATTGTCCGGCGTATCGTATGCGATGATCTTCCCCTGAAAGAGCATTGCCATGTGGGTCGCGACCTTGAAGGCGCTGTCCATTTCATGAGTGACGATGATCGATGTCGCCCCTGTCTGATCGCTGAGCGATATCATGAGTTCGTTGATGACGGAGCTTGTCACCGGATCGAGGCCAGCGCTTGGTTCATCGTAGAGAATGAGTTGAGGCTCCATGATGATTCCGCGGGCGAGGCCGATCCGTTTGCGCATTCCGCCGCTGAGTTCGCCGGGCATTTTGTCGCGAGCCTCCGTCATGCCGACCATCGCGAGCTTTTCATCGACCGCTTTATCAATTTCCGCGCGTGTCTTGCGCGTGAGTTCTTCGAGAGGCAGCGCGAGGTTGTCGCGCACGCTCAACGAACTGATGAGCGCGCTGTATTGATAGACCATTCCCATCCGCTGCCGCATCTGGTTCAACCTTCGCCGACTCAAGCGGGTGATGTCGCGGTTCTTGAATAGGACTGCTCCGCCGGTGGGCTTTAGAATGCCGAGAATAAGCCGCAGCATCGTGCTCTTCCCACCGCCGGACTGGCCTAGGATGACCATGCGTCCACGCTCGGGAATGGCGAGATTCACGCCAGTGAGGATCTCGTTGTCGCCAAATGCAAGGTGCACATCGCGCAGTTCCACGATGATTTTTTCCGCGTCGCTCATTTGTCGAAAAGTGCCACGAGCACAATGTTGCAGAGCGTATCAAACCCGATGACGGTCGTGATGGAAGTAACCACGCTCGACGTCGTCGCATCGCCCACTCCGGCAGCGCCACCGCGGACCGAGAGGCCCTTGTAGCACGACACCAAGCCGATAATCAGGCCGAAGAGAAAGCTCTTCACGGTGCCTGCGATGATGTCTCGCATCAGGACGTTCTCGAGCGCGATTTCAAAGAAGCTGCGAAAAGGAATATCGAACGCCCACCGCGAAATCAGCGCCGCGCCGCTCATCGCAGTGACGTCCGAAATGACCACGAGGCAGGGCAGCAGCAGAAATACCGCGAGCACGCGCGGGCTGACGAGGAACCGGAGCGGCCCGATGCCCATCGCCTCGATGGCCTCCACTTCCTCGGAGACGGTCATCGTTCCCAGCTCGGCAGTGTAGGCCGCGCCGATGCGCGCAGCGACCATGATACCCGTCATGAGCGGACCGAGCTCCCGGGTGAATGCGATGCCTACGAGGGCCGGGACGAGGCGCTCCTGCCCAAAGGTCTGGAGCTGATATCCGGTGAGCAGCGCCATCGTCAGCCCGATAAAGAACGAGACAAGCGCAACCAGTGCAATCGAGCCCACGCCCGTGCGTTCCGTCTGCTCGAAAAAGATCGAAAGGCGGAACGGAAAGCGACCGCGGGCGACGCGATCGCCCATTTCCTCCACGGTGTGAATGAGCAGCCATACGATGCTGCTCATGTGCTGGAGCGTGGTTCGAATTGCTGGCCAAGGACTGAGCATTGCCCTGACTATCGGATTTCACGGGCTGCCTGGATGCCAGGTGCAATCGTGATTCGTCGGGAATCAGCAAGCTACGGACTCACGAACAGCCCAGACGGCAGTAGACTGAAGCGCGTGCGGAGTCCTTCAGCTCGGCAACCGAGAGTGCTAAAACATCGACGACTAGTAGCGACGACGATCGTAGCGGCGATCGTATCCACGGTCATAATAACGCGCGTTGCGCTCATCCTGCGCACCGCCGATAACATTGCCGCCGAGCCCGCCAAGGCCGGCTCCAATCGCTGCGCCTTCAAGGCCCCTGCCACGTTGGTTTCCGATGATGCCGCCGGCCGCAGCTCCACCGAGCGCGCCAATTACGGTGCCCGTCCGGGCATTCGGCCCGCTCGTGCAGGATGTGAGCGCAAAGGATGAGACGATCGAGATAAGTATGAAGATTTTCATGGGATGAGTAATACCACAGGATTTCGTTCGTGCTATAGGGTAAAACCCTACACGCGATGCGACGGCAAGCGTTCCGCAGAATCGCGAAAGCCACGGGCAAAAAAATCCCTGCGACCGACGTGAGCCAGCCGCAGGGACCCCCTCGAACAGAATGTGATTAGCGCCGAATGAGCAAACCGATCATGAAGCCTGCGACGAGCGCGGTTAGCAGGGCTGTTCGCGGTTGTTCGCGAACGTATGCCTCGCCTTCGTCCTGCCACGACTTGGCCTTGATGCGTGCGTCTTGATAGACTTCCTCCGCTTTTTCTTTGAATTGCTCCGCCTTCTCCGCGGCACCCGACTTTAAGTCGCCGGCGATCTCCGAGACCTTGGCGGTCACTTCGTGTGCGACCTCCGAGACCTTCTGCTTTGCGGCTTCGTATTTGCCCTGCGCAGTTTTCGCAGCGTCCTCCGCTTCAAGTTTGAGGTCGGACAGCGTTTTTTGCAATTGGTCCGCACCGACGCCGAGCCGGGATTGCAGGCGACCGAGGAATTCCTCCCCCTTGCCTTCCGCAAACTGCAGATCGTCATCGGTGAGCTGGGCATACTTCTGGCGAAGCTTGCCTTTGATTTCGTTCCAGGAACCGTCGAATGTGAATTTGTTCATACAATCGATTATCGAAACCGGACCAATGGCTGGATGGGTGAAAGTCTGATTTTTTGCGGTGAAACAGATTAGTGCAAACAGCGGATCTTTTTTCATTTTCCAAACACGCAAAACGAGCCCGAAAAACGATACCCTTATATGCAGAATAAAAAATCAATCGCGCTCTGTGCACCGGACTGCGGAAGTTGCTGTTCCTGGCCGGAGCAGTTCGCAGCCGAAAAGCCGGGCAAGGCGGTGGGAACCGCTTTCGGCGTCGGGCTGGTCCTCAGTTTTCTGCCGATCGGCAAAATCGCGGGGCTGCTGATCGACGTGGCGTTCTCCCTCATTCGCCCGGTCCTGCTCGGGGCCGGATTGCTAAAGATTTCCGAATACTGCCGCAAGGGATGTGTCCCAAACGGTGCCGCCGATCCAAAACAACCATGAAAATGAAAGACCTTACAGGCTCCTGCGAAACCCTTGAGAAAATGGCGCGAAAGCATCCGACACGCACCGTCCTTGCAACAGTCGGTGCCGGAATCGTGGCCGGCGTGCTCGTGCGTCTATTGCATGCTCGCGACAAACACCCGACACGCATGGAAACCGCAATCGATGCGATGAACGGCATCGGCGATCGGGTGCGCAAACTATTTCGTTAGCGGCGAGCCCGCTCCTTGGAGCATTCCAGGTTGGTCCGACATACAGTTCGCGACTTCCGTTTCCCTCGCGCATTCCGGCGAAAATCGTTACCCCAACATTGCGTTTTGCCTGTCGATAAAGGAATGCACCTTCGCAGCAATCTGGCGGTCCGTCATCTTATCATCCGTCTCGACCTTCACCATCCGTTCGGTCGGCTTCGTATGCGCTAGCCGCTTTTGCAACTCACCTTTTGCTTCGCCGGGACCGAAGATGAGAAGCGACTCCGCCCCGTGAATGTGGCCGATGACTTCGTCATAATAGACGTTGAGCTGGTTCTGATACTTCCGATCCTGCGAGTCCTCGGGGATGGGTGAACTCGGGTCCTTTTCCACTTCGGAAAGGATGACTTCGACTTCGTCTTCCGGGTTTGAGTTGAGAACGAGGACGGCCTTCCGGTGGTCTATCCAAAGACCCATGTGTTTATTCAAATCCCGCAGGATTATCCCCGACCGTGAGCGCCTGGTATGGAGTGAAGACCCCAATACACCGGACGCTCACGCCCGAACTCAGGCCTCGACGGCGAAGCCGATTTTCACCGTCACCTGCCAGTGATGCACTTTTCCTTTTTCGATGTTGCCGCGCGTCTCCGTCACTTGAAACCAGCTCAGATGCTTGAGCGTTTTGTGCGCACGCTTGATCGCCTTGTCCACGGCGTCCTCGATCGAGGTCGTCGAAGTGCCCGTCAGTTCGATGATTTTATAGACGGGGTCCTTCATAGCGCGTTTAGTTGCAGCAGCTGTCATGGCTTGATTCCTTGATTGCTTTTTCCACGGCTTCGCGGGACTCGCCGGTGCGCTTTTGAATGCGCCCGAGGAGCTCGTCGTTCTTGCCTTCGATGAACTGAAGATCGTCATCCGTGAGCGCCGCCCACTTTTGCTTGAGCTTGCCCTTGATGATGTTCCAGTCGCCTTTGATTTCCAGTTTTGTCATGGTCGTATGTGTTTTGTTGTTAGCCTTCGGAGTGACGGCGGAGCACCAAACTACCGAGCTGGAAGAGGCCGTTCCATGGGGAGAAACCCTACCGCTAGTTCATCCGCCAAAGCGTGAAGTTGAGGATCGCGGCGAAGCTCACCCACATCAGGTATGGCACGAAAAGGGCACCTGCGTCCTTCCTCACACGCGTGAAGGCAATCATCGTAGTCGCAATCGCCAGCCACAGCAGGATGATCTCTGCGAACGCAAGCCCGATCCAGTGCATCCCAAAAAACAGCGGGGTCCAAAGTGCGTTCAGCGCCAGTTGCAGGAGAAATATCCCAAGCACGCGTTTTTGTTCCCTCCATCCGCCTTTCTTCCACACCAACCATGCGGCGACGCCCATCATTCCATAGAGGATCGACCACACGGGACCGAAAAGCCAGGACGGTGGACTCCACGATGGCTTCTGGATTCCCGCGTACCAACCGTCAATCGAAACAAACACAACCGTCGCCGATGCGGCGAAACAAAGCGCCAGCCAGCCAGCCAGAGCGAGAGCCTGGACAAACATTCCCGGCGCGGATCGTTGCGGCCTCGCAGGCTGAAAATCGTCCATGAGGTTCACACTGTCGCCATGGCCGGTCATTGTAAACACGCCTCCCACGCGCCTTCGCGCGCTATTGCAGAATGACTGGGTTGCGAGTGGTCGCGTCTCGAAATTAACGCGGACCTCACGACACTCCTCAACTCCCCGATAGTAAACGGCTTCTCCAATATGCCGACGCCTCTGGTTCCGTCGTTCAGTGCGTACGAAGGTGCCACCAACACAACCGACACCGATGGATGACTCGCCGATATCCACACAGCCAGCTCACTGCCCGACATGTCCGGCAAATCCTGCCCGCAAAGCAGTACATCAAGCGCCGGCATTTGGGCCGCAATCCTCACTGCATCGGCAGCGTTCGTCGCGGTCCGCACTTCGTAGCCGACGCGCACCAGCAGTAGCTCAATGAGTTCACAAATAGACTCACTCTCATCCACAACAAGAATGGAAGCAGCGGTATAAAGGTTCATCGGTAGAATTTTAGATGCTTCGTTCTGCGAGCAATCCCGCTTCCGCTGCAAGCCAGTGCTCGAGGTCGCTTCCGTGATTCCCACCTTCCCGCTCGTAGTTCTCGAACGCTTGCCCGGCGATTTCCTCACGAGTGTTCTCGCTATTGTATGCCTCCGTGATCGGGGAAGCGTCTTCAATTGCCACGGTCTTGGACTGAGTGCGTCGATTGGTTGTCATAGGCCGTGAATGTGCAGAAATCGCCTGGCGTTTGCCATGGGGTGAAACCCTATTTTAAGAATACGCGAACTTGGAAGCATCATACACCAGAGGAAGCTGCGGGCCCTGTGTGGCTCTTACGTCTTTTTGATGCGCATGCTCTTGCTTCGAAGACGCTGCAAGTCTCAGTAAAATCAGGAGTTAAGAGGCATCGCCCGCAATCATTCTGATGTGTCGGGCTAACGGCGAAAATATTCCCGGCTGGCTGTCTGGACGCCGTGCGCCGCAGGAAAAAAGACCACGGTTCGCGTGAACTGCGGTCCCTTTTTTTTGACGAATCTAATCGAGCTGTTTGAGAACTTCCCACGCACGCCGACCCCGACGAGATGATTCACGTAGTATTCGATCCCGATGGCGTGATGAAGGCAGGGGCTTTGTATTCCGTGAAAATGGACCAGCGTTCGTTCACCTGCCAGTCGAGGCCGGCGATGCCCTGATACGCAAATGTCCAGTCTTCCGAGTCATTTCGCGGCAGGCTGCCGAGCTTTGTCCCGTGGAAACTCACCGTGGAATCCGTGTTCCGAAGCCAGAGGTGCGCGACACCGGCACCAGCACCGATGTATGGACGCACCGGGCCGATGAGCCGGAATTTAATGAGCCCGTTCACGAGGAGCGCCGCCGCCGAGATCTCATCCGACGTGCGCAGAGTGAAACCGCCACTTGTGCTTTGGGCTTCAGCGTGGAGGCGGCCGTAGAGCGCCTCCACTTCAGCCGCGACCTGCACGCTGTTGGTGGCCGGATATCCGTAGCCGACCTTGAGCCCTCCAAACCAGCCGATTTCAAACTGATAGTCTTTGGAGAACCGACCGAGGCGGTTGCTCGCGTTATTGAGGTCTCCAAATTGCCCCGCATTTACGCCGTCAAAGATGGCCCAGTAAGGACCGCCGGAGACTTCTGTGACGGGTTCTTTGATTCGCTTGTCGTAGGTCTGCGTGCCCGCGTGAAGGCCGGTTGCTGTGATGAGCAGCGCGATTGTGGATGTGACGATTTGTTGGTGGGCGGACATCCACCTGCCCTTGCTCCAGAGCCCGTGCTCGGTGGCCCTTTGAGCTGAAATGTAAAGTGTCGGTCCGTCTGGTTCATTTTGTCGGTGATTCGTAAGATTCCCGCGCGTCTGATTGGCCAGCGTATCGAACCGGAACAGTCCCCACCCTGAGATCGCTGCCCATGGGGTGAAACCCTACCTCCCGTAGTTCTCTCGGAAACAGGCATCCAATTCAGCGCCCGGCGCCGATACCTTTGCCTTGAAACTAATCATCGAAGCGTCTCTTTTCCTCGCAATTTCAACGGCATCAGTATTCGCAGGCACACCGATCATGGAGGCGAAAAGAGTCGTCACCATGGCCGGCAGCCCATTTGACCAAGGCCGCATGGAGCTCCAATCAGCGAGCGGGGCGTATTTCTCTTTTAACAACTCGGGCCAGCCGGGCGTGGACTATTCCTCCACGTCGTATCGTCTCGGCATCATGCTCAACACGCCATCCGGAGACGGCTGCTTTCGGGGGAACAACGAACTGCTGCTCCAGTTCACCTACGGCGGCGTCTTCCATGGCGCAGGTAATGGACTCGGCGTTGCTGCGGTGCTCTGGCGCTACAATTTCGTTCAGGCCGATTCACGCTGGGTGCCGTATGTGCAGGCCGGCATCGGCGCGATGTATAACGACATTTTCGACGACCGCCCTGTAACGCCCGTATCTCACGAGTGGGAGCTCAATCTCGAGGCCGCTGTAGGCGTGCGCTATTTCCTGAGCGACCGTTGGTCGATCAACGTCGAAGCTGACTATAGTTCCTCCGGTTTCGATTCGGTCGGAGCTTCTGTAGGCCTCGGGCTGCACTTTTAGTCACCGCTCGCGCGCCCGCTTCCGCGACAGAGCGGAAGCGGGTCTGCGACGTGAGTGACTTCACCAGGGCAGATAGATCGATAAAACACTCACTCCGGCGGCAGTTCACTCGCCGCAGCCCGGATGTCATGATCCGCTTCGTCGATCCCATCTTCGATGAGTTGCTCTGCGATGCTCTTCTCATCCTCGCCGCGGACGTCCTCAACCCGGTGTCCGGATTGGTCCAGCGGATCATCCCATGCCGTGAGTTCGTTCACTGCGGAGTCCCGGTTCGCTGGTCCGCCTGCGAGTTCAGCGGCGGCTTGCTCGAGGTCGGCGGCGCTCGCCTTCGTCCGTCCATCGCTGTGGGCGAGCTCTGCGGCCCGGATTTCAATATCGGTCTGGCTCGCCTGCCCGAGCCCGGCTGATCCTGCTTTGAGGCGGGTCGGTAGAATGGGATTCATGCTTTGCGGCGGTCTTACTGGCAGCCTTTCAGCAAATAAATGATCAGTAAAACTGGCAGCGGGACGCCCAGGATCCATAGAAGCGCCCATCCGGCTTTTCCGCTCGTTGGTTGGTTTTGATTTTGAAGTTTCATACATTCATGGATCGCGCCCCGACTCCGGACTGCGCGGGTTTTTTCTCAGTTTCTTTGACGGACTCGTTCGCCGTGCTGCGCACAAAAATACGCGCAAACCCGCCACGTGATGCGAACCAGAAGCATGCCTACGCATTTACCAATCGCATCTTTTGAGCATCTGGAGCCGGCGGAATTATTGGCGCAACGTCTCACCGCCGCAGGCTTCGAGGCGGTCACCAGCGACGAAACCGCGGAGCAACTCCTGCAATTTATGAGCCCGAATCCTCACGCTCAGTTTCACACGCTCGTCCTCGCGGAGAAAGCGGATGCTGCCTTGCTTTGGCTTAAACAGCACGATGCAAGCGAGCACGTTTTGGACTCTGCGATTCGGTGTCCGGACTGCGGCTCTTCGCAGGTGGAGTATCCGCAGTTCTCGCGCAAGACGCTCATGGGGTCCGTCATCCCGGCCATGGCGGCGGCGGTCGGGATTATCGATCGACAGTTTGTTTGCACCGCATGCCAGTTCACCTGGTCGCCTGCGGTCCCTCCCGCTTAGCGGGTGTCGGCGCAACAGCGTAGCTCGACATTCCAATGTCGAGTAATGGCCAATGGAAAAATTTGACGGCCGCTTTGATAAGAACGTCAAAACTCGACTTTGGAAAGTCGAGCTACGTCGCGCTCCCGTGTCTCAGCGCAGCGGCCAGAATCGCGGCACGAGCACGATGGCGATTGCGAAGATGAGCAGCGTCAGCGGGACTCCGACGCGTGCGAAGTCGCGGAACCGGTAGCGCCCCGGACCATACACCATGAGGCACGCAGGCTCCAGCGGAGTGAGATAGGAGCAACTGGCCGCGACCGCGATCATCATCGCAAATGTGCGCGGATTCAAATTGAGCTGGTAGGCCGTGGCCATGGCAACGGGCAGCACGACGATGGCGGCTGCTTGATTCGACATCGGCTGGGTCAGCAGCACCGTCAGAACGAAGAACGCACCCAACACAGCGATTGGCCCGACTCCGGATGTCCACACCACGATCTTCGCCGCGAGGTATTGTGCAGCGCCGGTTTGCTCCATCGCGACACCGAGCGAGAGCATAGATGCGATGAGGATGACGGCTTTCCATTCAACCTCCCGATACGCTTCGGTGGAGCTGATGCAGCGGGTGAGGAACACCGCGACAACTCCGAGCATCACTGCCACGGGAAGTGGCACGAGCTTGAACGTAGGCAGGGCGATGACCGCGACGAAGATCGCGATTGCCACGGGCGCGAGCTTCAGCCGCGGTCGCACTTCTTCGGGCGTGCCGACCACGCGCACCGCATCCGCTTGCTCCAGCGTTTGCAGCCGTTCGCGATGACCCTGCAGTAAAAGGATGTCACCGATTTGAAAGCGAACCTCGCTGAGCTTTCGTAGCATCGTCTCGCCATGGCGGCTTATCCCGAGCACCTGCAGACCGAATCGTTCCCGAAAGCCGTACCCCTTCAACGTTCGTCCGATGAGCTCCGAGCGGGGTAGGATTAGGGCTTCCATCAATCCAAGTTCGTCCGCTGACAGGCCGGGTTCCGAGAGCTTCACATCGGCTTTGATTTCAATGCCGGGGACGTCTTTGATTTTCAGAATGTCCTCGCTCGCACCCTCCACGACAAGCACATCGCCCGGGTGCAGTACAACGTCGGCACCCGGCCAGATGCTTTCGTTTTTCCCACGGAGGATGCGGAGGATTCGAATGTCGAGGTCGCGTCCCACTCCAGCCGCCGCCAGCGTTTTGCCAGCCAGGGAAGATTCCGGAAGTATGATAATTTCGGAGAGATACGGACGGAAGCCGAGCGGTCCACTGGTACTGTCGTCGCCGGTGAATCGATCTGGGACCAGGCGATATCCGATTGTGAGCAGGTATAAACAGCCGACAATTGCGATCGGGATTCCCACAGGAGCGAGCTCGAACATCCCCATCGGAGGGAGGTGGTAGTCTTTCAGAATTCCGCTCACCACAATGTTTGTGCTGGTGCTGATGAGTGTGACCGAGCTGCTCACAATGCCGGCGAACGCGAGAGGTAGCAAAAGCTTCCCCGGGCTCATCTTCACTTTCCGCGCGAGCCCGATGACCATGGGCAGGAAGAACGCGGTCGATGCCGTGTTGCTCATGAACGCTCCAAGCGTTGCGGATGCCACTACAACCACAACCACCATCCGACCGGGACTATCGCCCGTGAGCCTCAGAATCGCGCGACCTGCGAGATCCATCACGCCGGTGCGCTGCAGGGCGGCGGTGAGAATGAGCAGCCCGAGAATGACAATGACTGTGTCGCTGCCAAAGCCCGCGAATGCCTGCCCCGCGGGGACCAAACCGGTGAGCGTGAGCGTGAGCAAAAGCGCAAGCGCCACGACGTCCGCGGCGATGATCTCCACGGTGAAGAGTACCATCGCGAGCACCGTGAGGAACAAGACCAAACCGATCGAGAATGTCATCACACGTTATGCGCGCTGGTCACTCGATCGTCGGGTTTTCGATACCCAGCGCACCCGCAAGATCCGTAAGGTGCTCCTGCTCCTGCGCGATGATTTTGCGGAGCACTTCGCTCAGCCCGAACTCGCCCATCGCCTCCGCCTGACGAATGCGCTCGCGGTAGTTGAGGATGGTCACGCGCTCACTCTCCAGGTCGAAGCGAAGCATGTCCTCCGCCTTATCAGACATCTTCACCGGCAACGGAACCGTCACGGGTGTGCCGTTGAGGTAGTCGATTTGGCGGGCGATCTGAATCGCGTGACTGAGTTCCTCGCCGGCATGAACAGCAAGTTCGCGCGCGATGTCCGAGAACGCGGCTCCTTTCAGAGTCTGGCTATAGACGGTATAGGCGATGATTGCCTGGAACTCGCGGGCGAGATCTTCGTTGAGCAGCTCGACCATGCGTTCACGGGTTATTTTCGATTCTTGGTTCATTGCAATGGAATCGGATGGCACTGTCATTCCGGTTGGGTCATTTCCGGAAATGAATCGAATACATCCAGAATCGCGACCAATCACGAACCAATGGAAACCACCAATTATGAAAACACTCACTGCACTCAACTCGCTCGCCGTTACCGCCATCACCGTCATGCTCTACTCGGCATGCGATTCCAAGGTCGAGTCGGCCCGGAAAGACGCCCTCGAAACCAAAGCCGACGCCATGGAGAACAAGGCCGACGCAGTCCGTAAGGACACGAAGTCCGACGCTGCCGCTATCGCCAAGCAGGGCGAACTCGACGCAGCGGCGGCGAAGGCAGAGGCAAAGAGAGTCGCGGAGGAGAAAGCCGCCGACCTTCGCAACGCGGGCGACCAAGCCGCCAAGTCGCTGGAGGAAAAAGCGAAGGAAACCCGCGAGCAAAAGTAACCGCCGAGGACGGGCAGGGCTCACGCATCTAAACATCTCCGGTGGGAGGGATGAGCGCGAAAGGAGCGGGGCTTTCTTAAGCCCCGATGCCACGTCAGTGGCAAGCGCCGTTGTCCCGATGGATCGGGAGACGCTCGGGGCTTAGGCAAGCCCCGCTCCGATTCGCATTTCCCGCGCTTCCATCAAGGGAAACTATGATGCGTGAGCCCTGGCAGACGGGCAGTGTGGAACTACTGCACCTGCACCTGGACCTCGATCATTCCCGTCGCGATTGCGTGCCGGGTGAGGCCGGCCGTGTCATGGATATTGAGTTTTTCCATCACACGCTGGCGGTGCTTCTCCACAGTCTTGATGCTGATGCCGAGGACATCCGCGGTCTCTTTGTTTGCTTTGCCTTCGGCGACAAGCTGCAGCACTTCCGTCTCACGGGGCGTGAGTTCCGGCGCGATCTGCTCGCCGCGAATGCGTGCTTTCTGGGCGTTGTCTCTGCGCCGGTTTGCGACGCTTGGGCTGAAGAACACGTTGCCCTTGTGTACTTCGCGAATCGCGGTAGTGAGCGTGCCACTGGCACTTTGCTTCACGAGGTAGCCGGCTGCGCCGAGTGAGACGATGCGCTCCACGTAGGCGTCGTCGTTGTGACCGGAGAGGACAATCACCCGTGTCTTCGGGAGCGCCTCTAGGATTTGCCGCGTGGCCTCCATGCCATTCAGCAGCGGCATGGAGATATCAATGACCACCACTTCAGGACGGAGTTTTTTAGCGAGCGCCACGGCTTCGTGACCGTTTTCCGCTTCACCGATCACGTCGATGTCTCCGGCAGGCTGGAGCAACGCCTTCAACCCGTCGCGGACAATGGCGTGATCTTCAGCAAGGATTACGGTGATGGGTTTCATGGCCGAGCCACCCTAGCAGGGCGACTGGGGCAAACGAAGGATGAATTCGCATGAACGTCGCGGATGGCTTTCGGGAGCAGGTGAATGTCGGTTTGTTTGACGAGGTAGCCGGAGCCGCCGTAAGCTCTGGCTTGGTCGATGTAGGCGTCGTCCCCGTGCGAGGACAGGACCAGGATTCTGGAATTCGGCGCGGCTTTGAGAATCTGCCGCGTGGCTTCGAGGCCGTTCAGCAGAGGCATGGCGACATCCATGACGATGACATCCGGGTGGAGTTTGCTGGCGTAAGCAACGGCCTGCCGACCGTCTTCGGCCTCGCCGATGACCTTAAAGTCCGCCTCCAGTTTGAGCAGGTCGCGCAGACCTTCCCGGACAATCTTGTGATCTTCTGCGAGAAGGATGGTGATTGGATTCATAAATTTTTTGCTTCCTCTATTGTGGCCGGAACCTCCACCCGGACCGTGGTATTCTTTCCCGGTGCGGAGTTGATGCTGAAGGTTCCGCCGATCATTTCGACGCGCTCTCGCATTCCGAGAAGTCCGAGGCGGTTGTTCTTTTTAGCGCTTGCCGTGCCCACGACTTCGAAGCCTTTGCCGTTGTCGGTGACCTCCATCGATATGGTGCCTTCGTGCATCTGGATGCTGATTTCCGCAATCGTAGCCTTGGCATGGCGGCAGACGTTGGTGAGAGCCTCCTGAGATATTCGGTATAGGACCGTGCGTTGGATGCCTTCCATTTCCTCGATACCCTCGAATGCCTTGATGCTGACCGGAATTCCGGTTTCCTCGGTGAATCTCTTCACAAAGGACTGAAGCGCGGGAAGCAATCCGAGATCGTCGAGCATGGAGGGACGAAGCTCGCGGGCAAAGCGATGCACGATGTCCACGGATTGCTCCACCATCTGCTGCGTGTGGGCAATTTTGAGGAGGAGGTCGGGGATGAGGGAGTCGGAGTCTGCTTTGAGGCTGGCGAGGCGGACGTTGATGCCCGTGAGTGTCTGCGCGATCACGTCGTGCAACTCGCGGCTGATGCGCTTGCGCTCTTCTTCCTGCGCGGTGAGGAGTTTGCGGGCGAGGTGCCGGAGTCCATTCTTCTGCTGATGCGCCGTTTCATAGAGCTCGTTGGCCTTTTGTTGGCTGGCCTTCAGGCTGGTCTCCGCAGCCTTCCGCTGGGTGATTTCCTTTTCCAGCTTCTTGTTCGTGGCAGTCATAATATCGAGGTGGCGCTGGGCATTCTCCGCCTGTCTGCGCTTGGTGACATTATCGAAAAAGCACACCACTCCGCGTTCTCCTTCCGGCAGGATGATCTGCAAGATTTGCCATTCATAGACTTCGTCTGTGCCGGTATCCTTTCGCCGCTCGGCAAACTCGGGGGACTGATAGGGCTCGCCCGTTTTCAGCGTGTGTCGGAATCGCGCGATGACGTTGTCGGCGACTTTTTTGGGCCAAATGATGTGAACGACCTCGGCGAAATCCCGGCCAATCAGCGGTTTCACATTCTCGAAACCCGGCATCGCGACGGGGTTGATCTTCTGCATGCGGAATTGGCTGTCTAACACATAGACCCCGATGGGTGCTTGCTCAATGAGCGCAGAAAAGAGCGACGCACTCTTGCGCAAGGCGTCTTCCGCGTGTTTGCGCGCGGTGATGTCGCGGATGTTGCACTGGATGACGGGCTTCCCGTCTTCTTGGTAAACGTTGGCGACGACTTCGACTTCCTGTAGCCGCCCGCCTTTGCTCTTGAGCGGAAGGTCTTCGTAGCGGACTTCGTGGTTCCGCTTCAGCTTCTGGAACATCTCCCGACTGGCCGCTTCGTCTTTGAGCAGGCCGATCTCGAAGAGCTCCTTCCCGACGAGCTGTTTGTGCGGATAGTCCAGCAGCTTCGTCATGAAAGGATTGGCGT
Source organism: Verrucomicrobiaceae bacterium (assembly GCA_043755735.1). Lineage (GTDB taxonomy): Bacteria > Verrucomicrobiota > Verrucomicrobiia > Chthoniobacterales > Chthoniobacteraceae > SXWH01. The sequence goes on from JAYUSJ010000025.1 coordinate 18,190, forward strand.
CGGTAATCTTGCGTGTTTCCGGGTCGAGCAGGAGGACGCCATCGTGCGCAGCTTCGAAGAGCCGGCGGTAGCGAATCTCGCTGGCTTGCAGCGCGGAGGATGCCTGTTTCAGCTCCGTGAAATCCACGATGACCGCACTGCACTCCTTTCCGTTCGGCGATTGCTTTGCGCGAATCTTTACCACGCGATGGGGCTTACCACTCCCTGCGAGTTCGAAGTCGCGGGTCTGCTTCTCTTTGTTCGCGAAGACCTCCTGGAGAAAACTGGTAAACTCCGGGCGCTCATTCTCGACGATCAATCGGCTAAAATTCCTGCCCACCAATCGGGAGCGCTCGATTCCGATGAGGCTGGCTCCGGTGAGATTGAGCATTTGAATCGTCCCATTCTCCGTGAGGGTAAAGTAGCCCGCCGGAGCGAAGTCGTAGATCTCGGTGTAGTTCTCCAGCGCGACCTCCAGCTCGTCTCTCGTCTTCCGGAGTTCGGTGTTCTGCATCTCCAGCTCGACTTGGTGGACCTGCAATTCGTGGAGCAGTCGCTTCGGGTCAGCGGGGCCATCGGCCTTCGCTCCGTTTTTCTGCTTCCGCAGTTTGGATTCAGCGCTGCGGCGCAGCACGGCTGGGGCGGTTTTCGTTTTGGGATTCTTGTTCATGGGCTACGGGTTTGCTTTGCTCGGCCTGCTCGCAAGCTTGGTGGTTTGCTCGGCGACGTGTTTTTCTAAAACAGTTTGCTGGTCCCGCAAGTTCGCCTCCAGCGTCTTGGAAACGGTGATGTTTGCGAACGTGATGACGACGCCGTCGATCCGATCATCCATCGTCCGGTAGGGCATGATGCGCACGGTGAACCAGCGCCCTGTGCTCGCAGCGATTGGCTTTTCCGCAGACACGAGCGTGCGCACGACTTCGCGGGCGTCGGCGGCGAGGTCTGCGTAGCTCAGATCGGAGGCGAGGTCGGTGATGGGGCGTCCGATGTCGGCGGGGATGAGCTTGATGATCTTGGTCGCCTGTGGGGTGAACCGCCGCACGTTCAGATCCTTGTCCAGAAACAGCGTCGCGATGTCCGTGCTATCGAGCAGATTCTTCATGTCGTTGCTCGCCTGCGAAAGTTCGTCCACCTTGGCTTGCAACTCGGCGTTCACGGTCTGGAGCTCCTCGTTCATTGACTGCATCTCCTCCTTTGAAGTGGTGAGTTCCTCGTTGGCAGATTGCAGTTCTTCGTTCGTCGATTGCAGTTCCTCGTTCGTGGAGCGCAGTTCCTCCTGCGCAGTCTGCATTTCCTCGTGGGTGCTGCGCGATTCGCTGCGGATTCGGAGGAGTTCCCGCTCCAGCTCTGCAAGACGTGGGCCCTGCGATGGCGACTTCTGCGGACGGCTTTTCGCGGCAGTGGCTTTAAGGGTGACCACGTCGGTAAAGAGGATCATCATTAGACCGAGGAGCGGCCCCTGCTCTGCGAGCTGCCGGACGGTGATATCCACGGACGCCGAGCCTCCGTTCGTCCCGACCGTGAGTCCTCGCAGAATCACCGTCTTCTTCGTCCGCTGCGCTTCCTTGAATGCCCCGGCCAGTTCGTAGCGCAGCCCTTCGCGGGCCATGGCAAAGATGTTCCAGTTGGCCTTGCCCGCCGCAGGTTCGAGGTATTTGCCCGTCCGCCCGCTGATGTAAAAGATGTCGCCCTCTTCGTTGGTGAGCACAGCCGGAGGTGCGTAGTTTTGAAGGACTAATTGATCTGCGAGGGACTGAAGGCTCGCCGGCGGCTTGAGCGTGGGGCGCACCTCGGCACTCGTCGGCGGGGCCGAAGTAAAGGCCGATGGAAACGTAATCTGATCGACTCGGAGGAGGGATTCTTTGCGCCGGAAAATGCGCGACTTCACATCGAGCGGGGCGAAGAGATCGGCGCAATCGCCGATCGTCTCCGCGCTCCCTTGGAACAAAATACCGCCGGGCAGCAGGCTGTAGTGAAAGAGAGGGATCAGTTTCTTCTGCACCTCGGCGGTGAGATAGATGAGCAGATTGCGGCAGCTCAGGATGTCCAGCTTGGTGAACGGCGGGTCCATGATGAGATTCTGGGGCGCGAAGACGACCATCTCGCGAATCTCTTTGCGCACCCGGTAGCCGTGGTCTTCTTTCGTGAAGAAACGCTTCAACCGCGCCTCCGAGACATCCGCGGCGATGTTTGCCGGAAACATGCCCTGTCGCGCTTTCTCGATCGCATCCTTGTCCACATCCGTGGCGAAGATCTGCGCGGTAAATCTGCCCTTCGGCTTCAACGCGTCGATCGCCTCCCGGAGGACGATGGCGAGGGAATACGCCTCTTCTCCGCTGGAGCAGCCGGGCACCCAGGCACGCAATACCTGGCCGGGCGTGCGGCTCTCCAGTAGCGCGGGGATGGCTTTATTGCGCAGTTGCGCCCATGCCTCGGGGTCGCGGAAAAAATTCGTCACGCCGATGAGCAGCTCTTTGAAAAGGAGGTCCAGCTCCTGCGAATTATCCTGCAAGTATCGGATGTAGGCCGGCATCTTCGCGATCTGGTGGATGCCCATGCGGCGCTCGATGCGGCGGTAAAGCGTGTTTCGCTTGTAGAGGGAAAAGTCGTTGCCGGTGTGCGCGCGCAAAAGGAGGACGGCTTTTTCCAATGCGCTCTCAGTCTTCTCTTCGTGCGTCTCATCCCCCGCACCGGCGAGCGGGCTCCGCTGCAAGCAGGCGAGAATCTTGCCGGGCAGTTCTTCCAGAGGAGCCACGATGTCGGCCAGACCGGCGTCGATGGCGCTGCGCGGCATCGAGTCGAACTTCGCGGAAGCAGGCTCCTGCACAAGCACCACACCGGCCTTCTCTTTGATGGCGCGCAGCCCCAGCGTGCCATCCGAGCCCATGCCGGAAAGGATGACGCCGACGCTGTTCTCCTGTTGGTCCGCAGCGAGCGAGCGGAAGAAATAATCAATCGGCAGGTGAAGTCCGCGAGGCGAAGTCGGAGCGAGCAAATATAGGACACCGTGGAGGATCGACATGTCCTTGTTCGGCGGAATCACATACACGCAATCGCGGACGACCTTCGTGCGATCCTTTACCTGCACGACCTTCATCGTCGTTTTCCGCTGGAGCAACTCGGACATGATCCCTTTGTGCGTAGGGTCCAAATGTTGGACGATGACATACGCCATTCCGCTCCCCTCCGGCACATGCTTCAGAAATTGCTCCAGCGCCTCCAGCCCTCCCGCCGAAGCGCCGATGCCCACAATAGGAAACGCCGCACCCGCAGTCGCGGCGGTGGATTTTTTGCCGGGACGCTTCTGTGGAGTTTTCTTATTCATTCGGGCGCGAGCATGGCAGCATTGTTCCCGGTTGGATAGAGGCGCGTCACAAGTTCGATCAATTTCGGAGCAATGTCATCCAGAGGCAGGATGAAATCCACATCGCCCGTCTCGATGGATGTTTTCGGCATACTAAAGTCTTCCGACGTTGGGCGGTCCTGCGCGATGACAGTGCCACCCTCGTCCTTGATGATCTGGACGCCGAACGACCCATCGCCATCGCCGCCCGTGAGCACAACCGCGATTGCCTTCTTTTTGAAAACCGCAGCGACCGACGCGAAGAGCGGCTCGGCAGAGGGCCGTGCGTAATGGATCTTCACCGCATCGGAAGTGGAAAGCTTCAGCCTGCGGTTTGCGGCGACGGAGAGGTGGTGATTCGGCGGAGCGAGAAAGACACACCCCGCGCACAGGACATCGCCCGTCTCCGCCTGCTTGACGACCAATTCCGTGCGCTTGGCGAGGATCTCCGCGAGCACGCTTTTGTAGTCGGGAGAAAGATGCATTACGATCGCGATGGCCGCCGGGAAATCCTTTGGCAACCCGCCGAGAATCACGGACAGCGCCTTCAATCCACCCACCGACGCAGCCATGGCGATGACCGGAAAAGACCCGGTCGCGGGGGAACCTGCTGCAATTGACGGTGTAGAGATCGTGGTCAAGGACAAGAGCGTGCCCTTTTCCCCACCGCCGCCTATGGGGTGAATGCCCCATTCCTCGTCCTGCAAAGCGAAAGCGCCTTCGCACGACGGAGGGCGAAAGTAGTCAGCGACTTTAGTCGGCGCGACGTGATTGGGCGTGAGCGGGTGGCATTTCTCGGCGACGTCTCCCTCGTACGCTACCCTGTCTCTCCTTCATTCGGTTTGACCGACTAAAGTCGAAGACTACTTTCGCCGCCCGCCCTGCTGCTGTATAAAAATAGCCACTTACAGAGTAAAAAGCCCTCCGATGGGGGTGTCGTTTTTTACCCGCTGTTTTGGGGGTGCCCCACCGAACGCTCGTTTGCCACCTCCTAAAACCTCGGATGCCCCACCGAATACTCGTTTGCCACGTCCGAAAATCTAGGATGCCCCACCGAATACTCGTTTGCCACCTCCTAAAACCTCGGATGCCCCACCGAACGCTCGTTTGCCACCCCTAAAAACGTCGGACGCCTTACCGGACGCCCGGTCGCTACCCAGGAAAACTTCGGATGCCTGACCGGACATCCGGACGCGGGTGTGATTAAAAGTGGAATACAGGATGAAGTGAAGCGGTGTGCCGCCCTACGCCGAAGGCGTTGAATCATTCAGCCCAGGGTTGCGAGGCACGAGCTACCCTGGGGCCATGCCGCCAGATGGCATTTACCCCGCAGGGGTTTCATCGAAGGCGTGCGTCTTGATGAAACCCCTGCGGGGTAAATCATGCTGGTGTATGGTTCCCAAGGTAGATGCTCGTTCCTCGCATCAACCATTGGGCTGAATGATGCAACGCCTTCGGCGTAACCTCGGATTCAAGGCTTCGTTCCACTTTAAATCACACCCTCCGGACGCACGGGCCGAAATGTTTGCTTGCCCTGCCGCATGTGCAGGCATACATGCGGGAAACTCTTCCACTCCTATGATCGACCTACGCCGTTTCTTCCGCAATCCATTCCTCGATGATGACATCAGCACCGACGAGGCCATCAAATACACCAGCAACCATCTCGCAAAGATGATCGCAAATAATGCCGGGGCCACGCTGAACCCGCTTATTACCGCCACCACGACGCGCCTCAACACCCTCGGCGGACTCCTTACCGATGAGACCTCGAAGCTCGGCATCCAACTCGCCAAGACGCTGGCCAAAGAGACTTTTCGCAACAATCTCTCCCCCAGCATCCAGCGTATCCACAGCGATTTCGTAGCCACCTACGGAGCCGACTCCGAGCAGGTGCTGGAGGCATTCCCCGGCGGCCGCGATGGGGTCACCGAGGCCGTGGACTCCGAGCTGGAGGCGCTCCTCGGCGCACTCGCGGGAAAGGTGACGGACCATGCGGCGGACTTGAAGCCCGCAATCGTCGCCCTCGCCGGGGGATTGCTGAGCATGTGGATCGCAGTCTTCAGCAGCGCCACCACAGGCCGCGCCGTCAAAGACGCGACTGCCGCACAGCGCCGCGCCGCGCTCCTCGCACTGAAAGACCAGCTTTTCGTCAATTTGTTGACGCTGGCGATTACGTTTAGAGACCAGGAAGACAAAGCGAATCTGTATTGCCCTCAGCACCTCCTCGAAGATCCAACGCCAACGCCAACGCCGACGCCAACGCCGACACCAACGCCGACACCAACGCCGACGCCAACGCCGACGCCAACGCCGACGCCAACGCCGACGCCAACGCCGACGCCAACGCCGACGCCAACGCCGACACCAACGCCTACGCCAACGCCACCGTAGGCGCACCCTTTCGCCAAAAAGCACAAGGCCGCAGTCCGCAAAGACTGCGGCCTTTTTCGTGCAGCAGCAGGGTTTCACCCCATACCAAGCAGTCTGGGAGAGAACACTGTCCCGCGTTATGAAAGCCAACAGACGCACTCAGTCACAATACAACGCAGCCGCAACGGAGGAAGAAACCAACCTCGGCAAACCCACGCCGGAGGAAATCGCCGTCCGGGCCTACGAGCACTTCGAGGCAGGAGGCTCGCAGCACGGCAACCACCTTGAGCATTGGCTCGCTGCGGAGCAGCGCTTGCTTGAAGAAAGCACATTCTAGCATTCTGGAGACGCCTTTCTCACGCTGCTGGCGAGGATCGTTGATGGGGCTGGGTTTTGCGCTGAAGGCTTTCGTGTCGTGACAAACACGCTCACCCAGGCCGCCGCACCGTCTCTTCCCGCGCCCAGATGCGACCCGCTTTCGCTGCCTTGATGAACATGCCCACGGACTTGTCATCCGGGAGTGCTATGAGGCCGGCGTCTGGCTTGAACCCGGCGCGGTCGAGCAGCACTTGCGCGCCGCTCGTGTGGCCGAGGACTTTCAAATGCGCGAACGCATCGCTCACCCAGCCGATGGCCGCCGACTGCGTAGCGAGGTCTTTGGCTCCGTCTTCGGAAGCAAGGATGACGACGGCATCGAAGAAGATCGACGGCGCTGAGGACAGCGGGAAGTCCGCCTCGACGAGCTTGCCTTCGCTGTCTTTCACCCCGCCGACTTTCGGCGCAATCACGGCGAGCGCTGCCTTCTCCGCTTTGGCACTGGCGCGGAGCTTGGTGAGCAGCCTCGCATCGAAGCCGTCGGTGAGCAGCACGCCGAGCTTGCGGCCTTCGAGCGTGGGCTTTGCCTTTGCCATGATGCTTAGCGCGGGCGACGGCGGGAGGTCGCGCGGTGTGACGGCAGGCGTGATTTTTTCCGCAGGATCACTCATGCCGAGCGCGGCGGTCACTCCGGCGTGCAGGTCCGCGTCGATATTGGCGAGATGGCCGAGCATCCGCAGCCGGATCGCCTTGCGCTCGACGTGTGCCAGCTCGAATGCAAAGGCGCTGATGATGTGCGCCTGTTCACGCGGCAACATCGAGCGAAAGAACATTCGGGCCTGCGAGTAATGATCCGCAAATGTCTCCGAGCGCCGGCGTTCTTTGACGCCGTCCATCGGCTCGGCGTAACTCGTGAAGCCGCGCGTCGGATTTTCTCTCGGGGTGCCTTCCACAGAGTTTGGCTCGTAGTTCACGCGCCCCTTTGGCACCTGCATTTGCCGCAGGCCATCACGCTGAAAATTCTGCATCGGGCAGCCCTTCGGCGCGTTGATGGGGATCTGATGAAAGTTTGGTCCGCCCAAACGACTGAGCTGCGTGTCCTGATACGAATGGAGCCGACCTTGCAGCAGCGGATCGTTCGAGAAGTCGATGCCCGGAACGATGTTCGTGGGCAGGAAGGCAACCTGCTCCGTCTCGGCGAAAAAGTTATCCGGGTTCCTATTGAGCACGAGTTTGCCGACAATTCGCAGCGGAATGATTTCCTCGGGGATCAGCTTAGTGGGATCGAGGACGTCGAAGTCGAGCTTGTCGGCTGTTGCTTGGTCAAACACCTGAAGCGCCAGCTCCCACTCCGGGAAATCACCGCGGTCGATTGCCTCCCAAAGATCGCGTCGATGAAAGTCGGAATCGGCTCCATTGATCTTCACGGCCTCATCCCACAACACCGACTGCGCGCCGAGTTTCGGGCGCCAATGAAACTTCACGAATCGCGACGCGCCTGCCGCATCAATGAGCCGGAACGTATGAACACCGAAGCCCTCGATCATTCGGAGCGAGCGCGGGAGGGCGCGGTCTGACATGACCCACATGAGCATGTGACAAGTCTCCGGCGTGAGGGAGACGAAGTCCCAAAAGTTGTCATGCGCGGAAGCCGCCTGCGGAAACCCGCGATCCGGTTCCATCTTCACGGCGTGGACGAGGTCCGGGAATTTCATCGCGTCTTGAATGAAGAAAACCGGGATGTTGTTTCCCACGAGATCGTAGTTTCCCTCGGACGTATAGAACTTCACCGCAAACCCGCGCACGTCGCGCGGAAGATCGCCGGAACCTGCTCCACCGGCGACGGTGGAGAAGCGCACAAACACCTCGGTCTTCACTGCCGGGTCTTGGAGGAATGCAGCTTTGGTGATGTCCTTCTGCGATTCATAGACTTGAAAATACCCGTGCGCACCGGAGCCGCGTGCGTGGACGATGCGCTCGGGAATTCGCTCGTGGTCGAAGTGCGTGATCTTCTCCCGCAGCACAAAGTCTTCGATCAACGTCGGCCCACGCGGCCCTGCTTTGAGCGAATTCTGATTGTCCGAAATCGGCACCCCATGATTGGTGGTGAGTGTCTGTTTTAGGTCGCTCGTCGTCTGATGAGCCTCAGCCGGAGCGGGGACGTTATCGGTTGCCGTAAGCGGCGGAGTTTTAGTTTTTGGATTCTTGCGCATGTGTTCGGTTGTTGTTGGTTTTTCAGTCTCGGCTTCGGCAGCGCGCATCGGGATAGGACCGCCCGTGAGCAAAGTTACCGCGGCGATGAGTGCGAGTGTGTGTGTTTTCATGTGAGCGACGCTGTTCATTGTTGAAGCACTTTAGAGAGCCGGCCTCGATCGCACGATGGGGTGAAACCCGCCGCTCTGACTTCGTGCATAAGGACGTCATTCGAGTAAAATCCCGCCGCATCGATGGCTGCACGCAGCTTCGCCTTGCCGTCGAATTCGATGACATCGCCGTGTCCGACGATCACCCGATCGAAGTCCCATCCGAGGATTGTTGCCAGCGAACTCTCGAACGCCGCCTTGTCCGTTACTCCTGACTTCAGTTCATAGTAGAAATGGCGCGGGTTACTTCGGGCGCGGAGATCTCAGATCGTCGCCCGGCGGTTGCCGGCCTTTGCGCATTTCAGTCACGGCGGCCATGAGCGTCAGCGCGGCGTTTTTCGCTTCCTCCATAAATGGCGTGTCGCGATCCAGCGCCTCGTGACTCGTGGCATACGGCTCGTAGTAGCCGATGTAGCGATCAAAGACTGCGGCAGCTCCAGCGGGCACGAGTTCCATATCAGTCAGCCAATCGTGGAGGTTGCGCCGCAAGCCTTCAGCACCTGCGGAATCGCCGTGGACGATCACCGAAAAGATCCGTCCTGCAAGATGCTTTGGAAAGTCCCAACCCTTCATCTCAATCTCTTTGGCCTCGGCCGCTTCTTTGCCGTGTGTGCTCGTCGGATCGGGATTGCCACCGTCCGCGCAGACGAGGCGATCCATCATCAACTTCAATACGCTCGGCGCTTGATACCAATGGACAGGCGTCACGATCATCACGCCATGCGCGGCGACCCAGCGCGGGTACAGTTCATTCATCCAGTCGTGGATCTGGCCCATGTAGTGATTTGGATAACACGAGCACGGCCAGTGGCAGAGCGGCATGGCGGTGGAGACGCACGCTTTGCACGGATGAATCTGGCGACCGTATTCGGAATTGATCTGGCTCAGATCGAGGAAATCCACATCGAAGCCGCCCTGCTTTTCCATGCACTCGCGCACCTCGGTAGTGACGCGGAATGTTTTCGCCATCTCGCTGGGACACGTCTCATCCGTGCGTGGGGAGGCCGAGATCAGGAGGATGCGCGACTTGCCGCCATGATCCTCGAAGCGCCGTTGAGCTTCCTGAATGGCCGCACGCGTTTCCAGCCATTCGACCGGGAGTTCGTGCCCGGGATCGGCAAACTCCGGACCGGCCTTTCGCGTGTGTGAGTTTTTGCGGCTGTCGGCGTAAGCCTCCCACGCAATGCCCGTCAGCCGTTCGACTTCTGGCTTCGCCGCGTCGAAAGCGGGATCCACAAACTGCGCCCGGTAGCGGCGCTCGAACTCCGCCCGAGACAATCTGGTCGAACCTTGACCGGTGCGAACCCCGGGTGCTTCAGCGCTCATGGCTGAAACTCCTTGCTAGTTTGGCTGACGTGATCGGGAAGTGCCGTCAGGGACGCCGCGACTTTTTGTGCCAGCGCGACGATTTCCTGGCCGTCGGCCAGTCCTTCGATGAATCG
>JAYUSJ010000026.1:0-8344 GCA_043755735.1 Verrucomicrobiaceae bacterium
TCGAAGTGGGGGCGCAGGTTTTCCGCGTCGTCGATCCGACGTTGGATGTCCGCATCATCCGGGAATCAGGCTCGGCACTTTCGCGCGGCGACACCGTGCTGGAAATCAGCGGCAGCACACGCAGCATCCTCACGGGCGAGCGGACGGCATTGAATTTCATGCAGCAGCTCAGCGGTGTGGCCACGCTCACGCGCAAGTTTGTCGAGGCCGTGAAGCCGCACAAGGCCGTGATTCTGGACACGCGCAAGACCACGCCGGGGCTGCGCTCGATGGAGAAGGCGGCGGTCGTTTGCGGCGGCGGCACAAACCACCGGATCGGCCTGTACGACATGGCGATGGTGAAGGATAATCACGTCGCCACGACGAACCTCGCGCAGCTCACCGCCAACATCGCCACCTATCGCACACGCTACCCCGGCTACCGGCTGGAACTGGAAGCGCAGTCGCTGCAGCAAGTGCGCGATTTCCTCGCGATGGACGGCATCGACGTGATCATGCTCGATAACATGAGTCTCGATGAGATGCGCGAAGCGGTGAATCTGCGCGGGACGAAGCGCGTGCAGTTTGAAGCGAGCGGAGGAGTGACGCTCGACACCGTGGCTGGCATCGCAGCCACGGGGGTTGATTTCATCAGCGTCGGAGCGATCACGCACTCGGCACCGGCGGTCGATTTCTCGCTGGATATCAAGCCGTGCTAACGGTCGGGCAGGACGGTATGCGAAGCGCGGAAGGATTCCGCGTAGCCGAAAGCCATCGACGCCACGTATCGTTTGTGAAACATCTCACAGGCTTCCAAAATGCGCGTTGAAAAACTTATTCCGGCTGAACTCAAACCCATCTACGACAAGGTGTGTGAAGGACGGCGGATTTCTGACGAGGACGCCCTCGCGCTTTACCGCTGTCGAGACCTGAATGCGCTCGGAATCATCGCGAACATCGTGCGCGAGCGGAAGAACGGGAACGTCGGGACTTACATCCACAACCTCTACATCAACTACTCGAATCACTGCATCCTGCGGTGCCAGTTCTGCGCATTCGGCGCGCGAAAAAACGAGGACCATGCGTTCGAGATGACGGTGGACGAAATCCTGCATCGCGTGCAGCGCGGGCTCGATGTCGGCATCACGGAAGTCCACATGGTCGGAGGCCTCCATCCTTCGTTGAAAGCGGAGTGGTATATCGAACTTATCACGCGGATGCGGGCGCTCGATCCCGCGCTTTTCATCAAGGCGTTCACCGCAGTGGAAATCCGCCATCTCGCAGAGCGCGTCTTCAAAAAAAGCATCGTCGATACTCTCGTAACGCTGAAGGACGCAGGGTTGCAGGCCATCACCGGCGGCGGCGCGGAGATTTTCGACCCCGTGGTGCGCGACCAAATTTGCCGTGGAAAAGAAACCGCCGAGGAGTGGGCGGACGTTCACCGCACCTGGCACGAATTGGGAATGCGAAGCACGGCGACGATGCTCTTTGGACACATTGAGACACTGGAACACCGGGTGGATCATCTTCGGCGGCTGCGCGAACTACAGGACGAAACATCGGGTTTCATGAGCTTCATCCCGTTCGCATTTGAGAGTGAAAGCGCGCGCCCGGAACTGCGCCACATTGTGAGGGCGACTGCCTTTGACGAACTGCGCAACCTCGCAGTCTCGCGCATCTATCTCGATAACTTCGACCACATCACCGCCTACTGGATCAGCCTCAGCCTGCCGATGGCGTCCGTCGCGCTGAACTACGGAGTGGACGATTTGCACGGCACGATTTTCGAGGAGAAAATCTTTCACATGGCCGGTGCAGTCACGCCGATCGGCCAGTCCATCGCCTCGCTCAAAAAAGCAATCCTCGAAGCCGGACGCGAGCCCGTCGCCCGGGATACATGGTATCGCAAGCTGGAGCCGGTCGCGGCAGAACCTGTCATCGCGTGACCGCCAGGCGATATCCAGCACTCCACCGCCTGCGAATCGGCTGCGTGCAGTATCTCAACTCGCGTCCGCTCATCTGCGACTACGATGGGCCGGTCGTGTTCAAGCACCCGTCGGCACTCGCAGAAATGCTGTTCGCAGATGAACTCGATGTCGCACTCGTGCCGGTATTCGAGGCGCTCCGGCATCCCGGCTACCAACTTGTGGACGGCGCAGTCATCGCGTCCGACGGCCCCGTTTTCAGCGTCTTCCTCGCGCATCACGGCGCACTATCCGGCATCCGGAAAGTCGCGCTCGATCCTGCATCGCTTAGCTCCGCGCATTTGTTGCGCGTGATGCTCGCCGAGTACCACGACCTGCATCCGGAATACGGCAAGGAAGGAGACGCGCGCCTGCTCATAGGTAATCAAGCCATCGATTTCCGAATGGACCCGGCGAACGCCGATTGGGAGATCCTCGACCTTGGCGGGGAATGGAAACGCTGCACCGGTCTGCCCTTCGTTTTCGCGCTGTGGGCGATGCGAAGCGGCGTGTCGCCTGCCGTCGCGGACGAGCTGCGGGCGTTGAAGGAACGAGGCATCCAACACATCCCAGAGATCGTCGATAGTGACGATTTCTCAACACACGAAATCCGGCATTGCTACTTGAACGAGCATATCCACTTCGATGTCGGCGAACGCGGAAAAACTGCGATCGAGCGCTACCGGGCTCTGCTGGTGAAGCACGGGCTCATTCCGGACTCGGGCCCTGTGTGCTTTTGCTAGACCGGCTCCTCGGGTGTCCGGAGGCTGAGTTTCCTGCTCTTTAGGAGCTTCTTATCGCTCGGCGTTTCGTCGTCTTCCCAAGTGTCACCGTAATGCTTTCCATAAGCGTGCTTGTACGCAGAGAGGTTCTCGTTGGCGATAAACTCGGGGTGCTCGACGAGCACATCGTAAGGACCGGGGCGCGAGAAGATTTTCGCCATGATCGGCACCAGATCCAACACGAATAGCGTTCCGAAAATCACGAGGAACTGAAACGCGCCAGCCATCCATTTGTAGCCGCCTTCCCGCCTCTCGTCCTCGGTGGCGTCAGGCGCAGTCTCGAAGATGACTTTGTAGAGGCCGATTGTTTCCTCCATGGGATCAAAGACGCCGCTAATTTTTTGCTCCACCCGCGCGATCGGGGGCAGAAAGGTCTCATCGTGGCGCTTCATGCCGCTGGCCTGGTCCGCCTCCAGTGTGGCGGTGTGCTGCGCGAGTTTTTCGAGGCGTGCGGTGTGTTCGGTTTCAAGCTGCTCAATATCCTTTGTGACTTTGGCGAGGCGGTCCTTGCGAATCCGCTCCTTCTCTTTTCCCTCTTCCACAAAGGCTTCCCGCCGGGCTACGAGTCCGTCCATGTAGGCGTTTTTGTCGGCGAGCCTGGCGTCCGCGAGCTGCCGGTCGTTCGCGACCAGTGCCGCTTGCTGCGCGACGGATGCGGTCTCCAGCCGGTTTGCTTCCGCGACCGTGGCGCGGTCACGGGCCTGCATATCTTTCAAGCGCGGGCCGTCGCCGGCCTTCTTCACTTCAGGGTAGAATTCGTTGGGCTGTCCGAGGGCTTCCCGGGCAATGGCTTCTACGAGGCGGCGGTGAAGATCCTGCTTTGTCTCCAGCTCGCCCTTCGTCTTCGCGAGCGTTTCTTTTTGCGCATCAATTTGCGACAGAATGTTCCGCGTGGTGGCGCTGGCGGGCGCGACAAATGTGGGTTCGCCTGCTTTCTTTCGCTCTTCTTCCATCCGCAAATCGGCGTAAGCCTCCGGGTTCACAATGGCTTTCTGTAAATCGGGGAGTTGCGCGGTCAGAGCGTCGTGCTGGGTGGTGTAATCCGCTGTGAGTTGCTTGCGGTCGGCCTCGCTCTTGGCGCGGATTTCCTCCAGACGATCCCGCAGCACCTTGCGGCCGGATGCTTCATCGGTGCGCATCGCGTTCAGCTTTCCCTGGAGCTCGGTCTGGTAGCGGTGAACGATCGCGGGGCGGTACTGATCGAGGCAGAAAGGGAAGGAAATCGCGACACTCACCACGCCCGCGAGCATGAAGCGAAAACACACTTGCATACACCTGCGCCACCATGGCTGAAACGGCCGGTAGGTCGCCAGCAGGATGCGATCGGTGTTCATGATCACCGCCGCCCAAGCCAGTGAGATGAGGATGATGCTGAACCACGGCGGTTCGTGAAAGCGGCTCTTCGTATAAAAAATCATCCCTAGAAAACCCATGACCGTCGGGATGAGGACCGTGCTCCCGAGCACCGCGATCCGCTCGCGCTCGGTTGCAGGACAGTGCTGGAGCGTCTCCACCCTGGCCCCGGCCAGCCAGTAGCAAAAGCGCTGGAATCTGCCTTCGGGCGGCGGTGTGTGCGGATCAAAATCGGGCGATGGTTGCCATTGCATGTTCGTAGAGTCGGAGCGGTAGTTTAGCCTCCCGGTGTCAGACTCCAACGCTTACTTGCATCTCTTCTTAGCGAAAAGATGGCCGAACCCTACTGCGACACGGTCCCGACTTTCGACATCCATCGGTCGAGGAGGTTTCCCGTGACTACGACGGCTTCCAACTGCACCTCGCCTCCGTCCCTCCACTTGTCGTCCGATGCGTTGTGACGAAGCAGGGTTTTGCTTTTCTGCCTTCCCGGATAAGCCCCCGAATAGCGGGTTTTAATCCAGATGGGGCTTCCATCCGCACTGACTCCCAGAATGTTAAAATCCTGCCCTGTCTTTAAAAAGCGGATGGATTGGCCGGGGCACTCGATTTCCCAGGACTGGCGCGTCACCATTTTTCCAAGGACGCTGCCAGGGCCCACCGGCGACCCCGGCTGGATGATTTCCGCCGTGGTAATCAAACCGGGGTAGAGGGCAATAATCTGCCGCGGAGCGCTGTCTGTATTCATCTCGTCGATGGCAATCTCCGTCTCCACTGCGAGTACCCGGAGCGATGCGGCAAAGCTCCGAATTCGCCTCGTTGTCGCGCGAATCGAGTCGTCGAGCTTGTCGAGATTCATGGGCGTCGATGTCACCACGGCGGCCGGAGCAACGCGGATCGATGCAATCTCTTTGCGAATCCGCGCAACGGCTTCCGTCCTGGCTGCCACGGTGCGTTTATAGACGGCGATTGCGCGTTGTGCCGAAGCTGCATCCATCTTGGCTTCATCACCACGCTGGCCCATCAAAGCAGAGGCCGCCTGAGTTTGCAGGCGCAACTCTTCCCTGGCTTCGCGCAATGCCTCTTCGGCATCCACAAGATCCTCGCGCTTGATGGAGGAATCCTGCTGCGCAGAATCCACGCGGGCTGCGCGGTCCGCTTTGAGCGCGTTAAAGTGCGCCGCCACTTTCGCACGCTCGTCCATCGTGAGCGAGGGATCCTCGGTCCGCCCTGTCGAGATTGCAGATTTAACCCGATGCTCGCTCTTCAAAACAAGAAGGTCGCGCACATAAACGGAAATCGCCTCGGGCGCATCAGCAATCCGCAGGGAATTACCCGTGAGAAATTGATCGCAATACTCGATCTGCGAATTCGCCCGCGCGAGGGTTTCGGCGAGCATCCTCGCCTTCGCCTCGTCCTTTGGAGGCTGGACGATTGCGAGGACCGCTCCCTTCCCGACTCGCTGGCCGGAGCGGATGCGCAGCTCGGTGAGCGTTCCAGTCACCGATGCACTGAGTTCATGCGAATCTCCGGAAAAGCGAAGCCGGCCGCTCGCAGTGATCGTCTCCAGCGTCGGCTGTCGGGAAGCCCATCCACAAAGGCCCGCAGCCACTGCGGCAACGCTGAGAACAAGGAAAACGGCACCAGTCGCAAAGCGCTTCAATGCCAGCGAGCGCGATGATGCAGGGGCGGATGCTGCGGCTGGCGATTTGTCCGGCACACTCTTTGTTTGCGAGTAAGGCTTTGGGAGAGGCTGCTCGGGCACGAGCGGACGTCCTGTAATCGCGCGGTCGAGTTGCTCGTTGGGGATTCCCGTCAACCGCGCCCAGAGAACGCCGGTCGAATCGCCCCAGAGTGTGCCGGGCACGATCCCCTCGCCGCCGGAAACGAACCAGCAGTGGTTCTTCTTCGCGTCCATGGATTCCGCCTCATCGGGCCAGTCGCGTGTCACACACACAGGCGCGAGCTTATCCACGATCTTCTGCGCATTTCCGACCGGAAGACTTCGCCGCTGCAACTCCGCAATCACCGCCCACCACACCTCGACGTGGCTCGGTTTATTCAGAAACGTATCGCGCAGCGCATTGTCGTAACGGGCGAACTCGAGGAATGCCGGAGCCGCAAGGAGCATTCCTGTGACCTCTCCCACCGCGACCGCATATGCGCCGCAGATGTCCGCCAGCGCGATGTCCCAGCCGACGCAGGAGCCTGCTTCATAAGTCGCGAGGAGAACCGGGCTCTCCTCACCGGGAACCTCTGCGAGCATACGCACCGTGCCGCCCAGCAAAAGCAGCACCTCGGCTGGAGCCCGGCCGGTTTTAAAAACATATTCGCCCGGAGAATACCGGACCGATCGGGCCTGCGAGAGCAGTTGGAAGCGCCGCGCCGAAGCCATTTTGCTAAAAGGCTCGGTGCGGAAAAGGAGCTTCGAGTAATCGACCGCGCCGTCCGTGACCATGCACACTGCCTCAGCGACTTCCGCGCCAGCACTGTCGCAAAGTTCACGCAGGCCCGACCCAATCGCTCATTTCGTAAAGCGCGGGGTCGCGCGAAATCTTGCGGAGTCGCCGGAATCCACGCTTCTCCTTCGGTCCACCCTCGTCCCCACCGCCCGCCGCGAAATCCTCCATTCCCTCCAGCGAATCGCCATATTCTTCCTCCAGCTTGTCGGGGTCCTCGCCTTTCTCCATCCGGGCGATCATTTCCTCCATTTGCGCGGGCATTTTCCCCCCGGTCAGCTCGCCCATCCGGCGCATCATCTTTGCCACGGCGCGCGGGTCCGGGTTGTCGGAATCCGCGATGCTGCCAAACTCTCGCTCCATCACATCCATGGCCGCGTCCATCTGCGCATCGTCGCCGTCGCCCATCCCGCCGGCCTTCGGCTCCTCGGATTTCCCCGTGATTGCGAATGCGCTGAGCATCTTTTCCATCTTCCATTTGGGATTCTCCGGGCACCGAGGAATCTTGTCGGAGTAGCTGAGGCTCCGCGCAAAAAACGAATAGATGCGGCGGTTGTCTGGACAGAAAAACTCGTAGATGGGCATACCTATAGAATGCAGCGTGCCGACCTCGGAATTCAACCGTCAATTGCTCAGAGCTTTCTCAGCACTTCGCCGACTTCCGCTTTTTCCCGATGGTTCCGCGTTGCTGAACTTTCCGGATGTAGTCCGGCGCAAATGGCACCTCGCACGAGGTATTCCCCATATCCGCCGTGACCGGGCCGATTTTCTCGCCGACTTGCAGCGCGGTTTCCGTCAGTGGCTGCACATAGACGCCGACCGCGATAACAAATGAATTCATCTGATACCGCACCGTGTCCGGTGCCGCGTGGATTTGCTTCTGCACGCGCAGGAGGAGTCGCTTCAACTCGACGAGAGCCAGCCCGTCGTCGTCCTTGATGGAGACAAGGCTCGCCAAAGTTCCCCAGCCTGCCGAAGCGATGAGCTCATCCTTGGAGTCGATCCACTCCAGGCCAAGCACCCAGCCATGCTTGCCGCCCGCCGCCACCACCGCGACAATCGCTCCGGAAACTGCGCGGCAATACGCCTTTTTCGCCCAGTGCTGAAGGTCCTTTTTCGTCATCCGCTCGTCGTCGGCGATCAGCCCGGCCAGATACATCGCGTCATAATTGCCGGTGTCGTAAAGGTCGAGCGCGAGCTGGTAGTCCTTCTTGATGCGCTTGCGGATCTTTTGCAGTTCCGAGATCTTCACACCGAAGCACGGCTCCTTGATGCCGTGATTGAAAATCACCCTTTTATATCCGTCGCTGCCCAGCGGCCGGAGCTCGTCGAGGATTTCCTGTGCGGTCTGGCGGCTGGAATGAATGAGCGATGGACGCATGATCGAAGTGTAACCCCCGGAAGAGACGGGATTGAATTAAACCAAAAGTCGTTCGGTTTTCTCTCAGCGGGCTACGGCACCCGCCGCTTCACATTCTGGCTCCACGGCCCCGGGCCGCTCGCCGTGTGGCCGCGCGTGCGCAGCAGCACCTCCACCCCGCTCGTGGGGAAATTCTTCACATCCACCTGACTCTTCGTGGACATCACCGCATTGCCCCAGCCGGTCGCCCCCGTGAGGTCCGTCGTCCACTGCGTCTCCCAATTTCCCACCCCCCGCTGCCCGTCCCAATCCGGGCACAGCTCCTTTTCCTCATCGCCCAGCGTCACAACGTAATTCGCCGGCGCCAGCGCCACGATCGGCCCGCCGGAATCATCGCCCACATCCAGCCCCGTGCTCGTGATGCCCGGCGCGCTGCCCTGCGTGCCA
>JAYUSJ010000027.1:0-27824 GCA_043755735.1 Verrucomicrobiaceae bacterium
TAGATTTTCTACGATATTTTATGAGCGTTATTTGCGACATCACAGGAGCCAAGCCCATCCGGGGAAACAAGATTCATCGCCGCGGTCTGGCCAAGAAGAAAGGTGGTATCGGTCAGCACGTGACTGCGATCACACCGCGTTACTTCCTGCCAAACCTGCGCACCAAGCGTATCTGGGTGCCGGAACTGAAGCGTTTTGTGACCGTAAAGCTCACAGCGCGAGCCATGAAGACCATCAATAAGAATGGCGCATACTCCACGTTGAAAAAGGCTGGTCTTGTTGCGTAAGCAGCGTGTAGTCTGACCTTTCCAGTTTAACATTTCAACCAACCACTACTCACAATTACCAATATGGCATTCTCAGTCGTTTCCAAAAAATCCAAGAAAACCTACTACCTTCACAACCGCCTTCAGAAACTGAAGGGTGGCCAGGAAGTCACACTTTACTTCTTCGCCGGTGAGGTGAAGCCAGAAGGTGGCCTCGATGCAGTTCCAGCAAACATGGAAGTCATCGAGAACGAGCGCACCGGTCTCCCGATGCTTCGCAAGAAGCGCTAATTCGGCAACGAACCTTTCAAACCGGCGGCTTGGAGATTATCTCCCAGCCGCCTGTTTCGTTTTCAGAACCAATTCCATTTTTCCATGAGCCAAAAACGCATTCCCGTCACCATCCTTACCGGCTTCCTCGGAGCTGGGAAGACGACTCTTTTAAACTACATCCTCAAACAGCAGCACGGATACAAATTCGCCGTCATCGTCAATGAGATGGGCAAGATCGGCATCGACGGCGCGCTCGTGGAAAAGACCAAGGACGATATTCTGGAGCTCAGCAACGGATGCCTCTGCTGCTCGGTGCGCAAGGACCTCGTCGAAGGCGTGAAGAAGCTGCTCAAACGCGGCGGGTTCGACTACATTCTCATCGAGACCACCGGGGCGGCTGACCCGCAACCGGTGGCGCAGACCTTTTTAAACATCCCTCAGCTTCAACAGCATGTGATGCTCGATTCCATCATCACCGTGGTCGATGCGGAGCAGGTGGAGAAACACATCGCCTCGCAGGACACGGCACGGGAGCAAATCGTGAACGCCGACTACGTGCTTCTCAATAAAGTGGACCTCGTCGATGAGGCCCAGCTCACAAAAGTCGAAGGCATCATCAAGGGGCTCAACGAGCATTGCCAAATCGTCCGCACCAGCCATTCCGAGGCGAACATCAAGCAGTTGCTCGACATGCACGCGTTTGACCTGGACAAGAAACTCGCCGTGGACCCGGAGTTTCTCAACGAGATGCGCAACCGGCATCACCACGATGTCACCTCGTTTTCCTACACCTACGAAAAGCCCTTCGTGATCGAGAAGCTTGAATTATTCGTACAGGACATGTCTGAAAAAGAGCAGATTTACCGCAGCAAAGGCTTTCTTAACGTAGCTGGAAACCCGCGTCGCGCCATCTTCCACGGGGTCAACAACCGCTTCACGCTGTTGTGGGACCGCTTGTGGGAAAAGGGCGAGAAACGCGAAAGCCAGCTCGTCTTCATCGGCAAGAACCTCAAGGAAGAAGTCATCCGCAAGCAGCTCGACGGCTGCCTGGCGTAAATCGGGGCGCCCTGTCACTGGGAGTGGGTTACGGATGCGTGCGACGCCCGAGGGGCTCTCAGAAGTCCTTGATGTTCCTCTTTGGCGGAACGCCCGGCGTATTCCCGCCTTTCGGCGTAATCAGCGTCGGTTCCGCTGGACGGGGCGGCTTTGGCTGGGCTTCGGCAACCAGCGTATCGTCGATATATGTGAGGGTGAGACGCGTAGAGGCGTCGCTTTCCACGATGATGTCGAGTTTGATTGTGCGGGCGTGTTTGTCCCACAAATCGGGCGGCAAAACCCACGTCGTGTTGTTCTTCGTCTCACGCGCAACGCCGCCGTATTTATCCATGAGTTTTTGCCTGAACGTGCGGTAGTGCGTCCTAGCATCGCCGCTGGTTTTAAAGGTCACGGTTCCTTTGTTGAACTTGCCTCCCGCGAACTCGAGCATCCAGGTCGCCACATCCACGTCTGCGAATTTCCCTCCGGTGGCCTCGATTTTCCGAGCTTGTGAAACTGCCGCATCGGATTCCTCGCCCGACGGTGCGGGAACTGTGACGTCCGGCCGCGTAGCGAGGATACGGAGCGCCTCCGGCACCGCAGCGCCCCAAGGCACGCCCGCAAATGCCTTTGGACGCTCTGCGGCAAACGCGGAAGCGGAAAAGGTCAGGGTGAGGAGAATGGCAGCGGCGCGATTCATGATCGTAAGCAATCACGGTGCGTCCGATTTCTTGGATGCGTCAAGATCGCATGATGCCTTGCGCGAAACCCTTGGCAGAGCGGATTCGCGTTGCTATAGGCAGCGCCCGATGTGGAGCGGCAATCACGCTGACTCGCACGGGTTCGACTGTATTTTATGTTCAAAATCCTACTCTTCGCCACCGCACTCGCCGCCACCGCTTTCGCGCAGGAAACGAAGCCCGCTGAACCGCCGAAGGAAAAGGAGGGCGACAAGAAGGAGGAGAAAAAGGACAAGCCCAAGGAGCCGAAGGAAACCAAAGGCTCGGTAAAAATCGCCGGCAACGATGTCGCATATATAGCCAAGACCGGCACGCTGCCGTTGCTAAAAGATGACGGCACGCCGCGTGCAGATGTGTTCTTTGTTTACTACGCGGCGACCGGCGCGGATGGGAAGCCGCTCGCCTTAACAGACCCGAAGCGGCCTGTGATGTATTGCTTCAACGGCGGACCAGGGAGCGCTGCGGTGTGGCTGCACTTTGGCGGCCTCGGCCCGAAGAAGATTTCGCTGCCGCCAGATGGGAAGACGTTCACTGCAATCGGAACGATTGCGGACAACCCGGACTCCATCCTCGACGCGACGGACCTCGTTTTTCTCGACCCGGTGGGCACCGGCGGATCACGCCCGGCGAAAGGCGAAAAGGGCGAGCAATTTTGGGGTGTCGATGAAGACGTGGAGGCCTGCGGCGAGTTCATCCGTCTCTTCACGACTCGTGAGAATCGCTGGATGTCGCCGAAGTTTCTCTGCGGAGAAAGCTACGGCGGTCTGCGCGGCGCAGGGCTGAGCGACTACTTGCAGGACAAGCACGGCATGATGCTCGGCGGCTTTGTCTGCGTAAGCGGCGTGTTCAATTTCGCGACGCTCAGCGGGGCCGGAAACGATCTGCCTTGCATGACGTTCCTCCCCACGCTCGCAGCCACGGCACACTACCACGGCAAGATCGCCGGCGACCTCGCGGCAATCCAGGCCGAGGCGAGGACGTTTGCCTTCGGCGAATATGCGGTGGCTCTGCTGAAAGGGCGGCTTATTTCCAAGGAGGAACGGCGGGCAATCGCGACGAAGCTCTCGCGTTTCACCTCGCTGCCCGTGGACCTCATCGAGAGCCACAACATCCGTTTAAGCCCGAGCGCATTCCGTGAATACCTTCTGCGCGCCGAGGGGAAAATTGTCGGTCGCTTCGACGGACGTGTCACGGCGGAGGACTCCGACCGCTCGCGGCCCGATCCGGAGTTCGACCCGAGCTTTTCCGCCATCGTCGGCCCGTTTAACGCGATGGCCAATGCCTACCTGCGCGGCACACTTGGCTGGGAAACCGACCAGACTTATCGGGTGCTCGGCGGGTTGCCGTGGAACTACACGAAATACTCGAACCGGTTTGCCGGCACCGACGGCGCGCTCGCGGAAGCGATGAAGATGAACCCTTCGTATCGTCTGCTCGTCTGCGCCGGTCTGCGCGACCTCGCCGTGCCGCCGGATGCGACACGCTATTCCATCGACCATCTGGAAATCCCCGATTCCCTGCGCAAGAACATCACCTACGCCCACTACGAGAGCGGGCACATGATGTATATGCTCGATAAGGACGCGCGGAAGTTGCGCGCCGATATCGTCGGCTGGCTGCGGGCGAAGTAACCGCTACTCCGCAGGGCGGACGGCTAGCTTCACGCCTTTGAAGCGCATTCCGCGAAGCGCGAGCACGATGTCGCGGGCGTGGTCTTCATGCACGTCGAACAGCGTGGCTTTTGGCAGGACGCTGATTGCGCCCAGAGCTTCGCGGGGCAGTGAGGTTTCGTTGAGCAGGAAGCCGACGACGTCGCCGGGCTTCACATCGCAGTCGAGGCCGGCATTCATCATGAGGCGAACCATGTCGGGCTCGTGCGAGCTCGATGGCCGTGCGGCCGGACGTGGAGTCGGAGTCGCGGTGCGCGGTTTCACAGGGCGTTCGTCGCGTGGTTGCGGCGGACGGTCGTCGCGCTGCTGCGGGCGCGGGCGTTCCTCGCGTTGAGGCGGGCGGTCGTCGCGGCGCTGCGGCGGGCCATCGCGGCGTGGGCCCCGGTCGTCGCGGCGTTGCTCGAATCTTTGCGGCGGGCGGTCCTCGGCGATCTGCGCGGGCTTTGGCGAGTCGCCTTCGAGGAGCGAAATAAGCGCGGAAGCGATGTCGGTCGGGGTATGCCCGGCGTCGAGCAGGCGATCGACAAACTGGTCGGACTTCTTGAAGATACCACCTTCGAGCACGCCGCGCACTTTCTCAAACAGGGCGTCGCCGCGACGTTCTTCAAGAGCTTCGAGAGTGGGGACAACCTGGCGTTTGATGGTGCTCTTGGTGAAGCGCATGAGGTGCTGGAGCTTCCAGACTTCACGCCCGTCGGCAAAGGTGATGGCTTTTCCCGAGCGTCCTGCGCGCCCTGTGCGTCCGATGCGGTGGACGTAGTCTTCGCAGTCCTGCGGCAGGTCGTAGTTGAAGACGACTTCGAGGTCATCGACATCGAGCCCGCGGGCGGCGACATCGGTGGCAACTAAGAACTCGATTTTCTTCTCCTTCAGCCGTCGCATGACACGCTCGCGGGCCGCCTGGGCGATGTCGCCGTGGAGCTTGTCGGCGGAGAATCCGCGTGCGCTGAGGTGCTCGGTGAGTTCATCCACCATCATCTTCGTCGCACAGAAGATGATGCCGTATTTCAAGTCGAGGAAGTCGATAACGCGGCAGAGAACCTCCAGCTTCGAGCGGCGCTGCACTTCGTAGTAGAACTGCTCGATGTCCGGCGCGGAAACCGTCTGGCTCTCGATTTGGACGGTGGCGACGTTCTTTGTGAACTTGTCGATCATTCGCTTAATCGCAGGCGGCACGGTGGCGGAGAACATGACCGTCTGGCGGTCAGGCTTGGCCTTGGCGAGGATCGTCTCCATGTCTTCGCGGAAGCCCATGTCGAGCATCCGGTCGGCTTCATCGAGGATGACCATTTTCACATGCTCCATGGAGAGCGACTTGCGCTCCAGATGGTCCATCACGCGGCCCGGTGTGCCGATGATGATCTGTGCGCCCGCACGCAGTCCCATGAACTGGCGCTCGTAGCTCGCGCCGCCATAGACGGGCAGTTCGCGCACGCCTTTCTTGAACGCGGCGAGCCGCGCAACTTCCTCGGCGACCTGCACTGCGAGTTCGCGAGTCGGGCACAAAATGAGAACCTGCGGCGCCTTGAGAAGCGGGTCCACTTTCTCAATGGCTGGAAGCGCGAAAGCTGCCGTTTTGCCGGAACCCGTCTGCGACTGGCCGATGACATCGCGGCCCTCGAGTAGAATTGGAATGGCGGCGCTTTGAATGGGCGATGCGACTTCATAGCCGACATGCGCGACCGCTTTGAGGAGCTCCGGCGACAGGCCGAGCTCAGTGAATGGACGTTTTTGCATCCCCGTCTAAAGCAGAAGACGCGCAGGTGTGGCGAAACAATTCGCCTGCGCCGCAGCACGAGAAGAGTTTTTTCGTGTTCGGGCGTGGCATCCGCCGGTCTTTCAGCAATCGTAGAGGAGCAATGCGTAAATTCACACTTCTCCTGCTCAGCACCGCCCTCATTTCACAAGCCGCAGACTGGCCGCAATGGCGTGGTCCGTCGCGCGACGGGATCGTTTCGGGGAAATGGCCGGGCGACTTGGAAAAGCTGGAGAAGGTCTGGCGCGTGGAACTTCAGCCGAGCTACTCGTCGCCCGTCATCGTGGGGGACCGCGTATTCACGACCGAGACCGTCTCGAAGAAACTGGAACGGGTGAGAGCGCTGGACCGCGCCACGGGAAAAGTGCTCTGGGAGAAGACTTGGGAAGGAGCGATGTCAGTCCCGTTTTTCGCGAAGCGAAATGGCGACTGGATTCGCGCGACGCCTGCTTGCGATGGGGAAACACTTTTCGTCACCGGGATACGCGACCTCGTCGTCGCGCTCGATGTGAAGTCAGGCGAGGAGCGCTGGAAGATCGATTTCTCCGCAAAATACAACAAGCCGCTGCCCGCGTTCGGCGCGGTGTCTTCGCCGCTTCTGGATGGCGATGCCCTTTACGTGCAGGCCGGCGGCGCGCTGTGCAGGCTGGATAAAAAGACGGGCGCGGTGAAGTGGCGCGGAGTCGAGGATGAGGGTGGGATGATGGGCGGCGCATTCGCCTCCCCGGCGTTCGGAGTGCTCGGTGGGAAACGTCAGTTGCTCGTGCAGACGCGGGAGAAACTCGCCGGCGTGGACCCCGAGTCCGGCGCGGTGCTTTGGGCGCAAACGATCGAGGCTTTTCGCGGGATGAACATCGGGACGCCGTTCGCGGTCGGCGACATCCTTTTCACCAGCACTTACGGCGGCAAGACCTCCGGCTGGCGCGTGAAAGAAGCGGCGGGGAAATGGACCGTCGAGCCCGCTTGGGAGCACAAATCGCAGGGCTACATGACGACGCCCGTCGTGGTGAAGGGCACCGCTTTCACCAGCCTGAAAAGCGGACGCATGATGGCCATCGACGCCGCCAACGGCATTGAGCGCTGGACCAGCAGCGAGAGCTTCGGCGACTACGTGAGCCTCGCCACCAACGGCGAACGCGTCCTCGGGCTCGACACCAAAGGCTCGCTCTTTTTGATGGACGCTTCCGGCGACAAGTTCACGCGGCTCGGCACCAAGAAAATCTCCGAGAGCGAGACCTGGGCGCACCTCGCCGTATGTGGCGAAGACGTCTTCATCCGGGAATTGGACGGCCTCACGCTCTGGCGTTGGCGTTGATTCTTTCAAAGCCCGCCGCCCCCCGCTACTTATCCCACCGCAATGAATCCGACCGTCCTACAAAATGTCACCCGCCGCACCTTCCTCGGCAACGCCGCCCGCGGGCTCGGCTCGCTCGCGCTCGGTTCGCTTTTCGCTGAGGAACAATGGCGCGGGCTCATATCGCCGACCCACCTTCCGGCGAAGGCGAAGCGCGTCATCTGGCTCACCATGGCCGGCGGTCCCTCGCATTTGGAGACCTTCGACTGGAAGCCCGAGCTCGCCAAAATGGACGGCAAGCCCATGCCTCCATCTCTCACCAAAGGCCAGCAAATCGCACAGCTTCAGGGCGCCGAGCTCAAGTGCTTTGGGCCGCAGTGGGGCTTCAAGCAATTCGGACAATGCGGCGCGTGGATGAACGAACTCTTCCCCCACATCGGCTCCGTCGCCGACGACATCGCCATCGTGCGCTCCATGCACACCGAGGCCATCAATCACGACCCCGCCCACTGCTTTATCAACACCGGCAGCAGCATCCCCGGACGCCCCAGCATGGGCGCATGGGCCACTTACGGTCTCGGCAGCGAAGCGCAGGAACTTCCCGGCTTCGTCGTCCTCACCTCCCTCGGCAAAGGCGGCCAAAACCAACCCATCGCCGCCCGGCAATGGTCCGCCGGATTCCTCCCCGCCAAATTCCAAGGCGTCCACCTCCGCGGCAAAGGCGACCCCGTCCTCTACCTCAACAATCCGCCCGGCATCTCCCGCGAATTGCAGGGCGACGTCGTCGGCGCCGTCAACGCGCTCAACGCCAAATTCGACACCGTCGTCGATGACCCGGAGATCGCCACCCGCATCGCCCAATACGAAATGGCCTTCAAAATGCAGGCCAGCGTCCCGGAGCTCATGGACATGAGCGCCGAATCCCCCGCCACCTTCGCACTCTACGGCTGCAAAGCCGGCGACGGCTCCTTTGCCAGCAACTGCCTCCTCGCCCGCCGCCTCGCAGAACGCGGCGTCCGCTTCATCCAGCTCTACCACAAAGACTGGGACCACCACGGCGGAGTCAAAGACGGCATCAAACAAAAGGCCGCCGAAATCGACCGCGCCTGCATGGCCCTCATCACCGACCTCAAACAGCGCGGCATGTTCGAAGACACCCTCATCGTCTGGGCCGGAGAATTCGGTCGCACCCCCATGAGCCAGGGCGGCAGCGGGCGCGACCACCACATGCTCGGCTACTCCGTGTGGCTCGCAGGCGGCGGCATAAAAGGCGGCGTCCAATGGGGCGGCACCGACGACTTCGGCTACAAAGCCGTCACCGACATCGTCAGCGTCCACGACATGCACGCCACCATGATGCACCTCCTCGGCGTCGAGCACACCAAACTCACCTACCGCTTCCAAGGCCGCGACTACCGCCTCACCGACGTCTTTGGCAGAATCGTCCGCGGCATCCTCGCGTAAAGCGGGCGTCCTCTCGATCTTCGAGCCGAGTGGGCAGACATCCCGTTCTTATTGAACGCCGCCTCGAATCCGGCTGCGTCAATGCACCGCAGACCTCGGGAGCGCCGGGCAGTGATGGATTGGCTTCCATGTGCACTTCCGACTTCATCCCGAACGCCGCTTTTTAGATTAGCGCATTTTTATGCCGATCATATTTATGCCCGATGAGCGGCTCTCTTTCGTCATAAATATGATCGGAAAAAATTCTATTCCCTACCAAATCGAGCGAATGTTGCAAAGGCGGTGCATTTTGGTTCGCGGCCCGTTGATTTCTCAGGTTCAGAGTTTTAAGTCATTCAATCCCTCTGCGATCAAATGCGGTGTTCGGGTTCATCGTTTTTGTAAATCTTATGTAAAGCGGTGCGCTAAATCGCTTCCAGCGGAGTTACAGAAGAGAGACTCACCGCTTCCATGAAATGCACAGCCTTCCTTTTTCTTCTCGCAGGTATAGGTATTGCAGCGCACGCTGCGGACCGGTCGCGTTTCCGGGGAGCCGATGGCACTGGCAATGCGGGCGATTCGAAAGCTCCGGCGACATGGAGCGACATGGAGAATTTGAAACGGACGGCCGCACTGCCGGAACGGAACCATCGTTTCCGAGCCAAAGCCGACCCTCAAACACGTCGCGCAAAACACACTCGCGGCCGGCTGGATATTTCTACGCTCCAATCGGGCGATTTACTGCATCGAGGCGGGCTCGGAAAAACCAAAGTAATCCAACAAACAACATGAAAACCAAAAGCATCATCCTCGCGCTGGCAATCGGCGCATCATCAAACCTCATCATCGCACAGGACGCGCCGCCTCCTCCTCGTGGAGATCGTCCTCGCGAAGACCGCCCGCAGGGAGATCGCCCACAGGGAGATCGTCCACAGGGTGATCGTCCACAGGGAGATCGTCCACAGGGTGATCGTCCACAGGGTGATCGTCCACCCGGAGATCGTCCTCGCGGAGATCGTCCGCAGGGAGATCGCCCACAGGGAGATCGTCCGCGCGAAGATCGTCCACAGGGAGATCGCCCACGCGAAGACCGTCCACCCGGAGATCGCCCACGCGGAGATCGCCCGCAGGGAGATCGTCCACGCGAAGACCGTCCGGAGGGAGATCGCCCGCGCGGAGACGCCCAGCCACGAGGCGAAGGACGCCCTGGGCAAGGCGGGCCGGGGGCGCCGGGCGGACAAGCGTTCCGTCCTGTCAGTCCTGTCA
The DNA here is from genome assembly GCA_043755735.1 of Verrucomicrobiaceae bacterium. Classification (GTDB taxonomy): domain Bacteria; phylum Verrucomicrobiota; class Verrucomicrobiia; order Chthoniobacterales; family Chthoniobacteraceae; genus SXWH01. Next base: position 9,744 of record JAYUSJ010000027.1, read on the forward strand.
TTGAGGCGCTCGACGCAAACAAGGATGGCACCATCGACGCCGACGAACTCGCAAAAGCCTCCGAGTCGCTCAAGAAGCTCGACAAGAACGGCGACGGAAGAATTACCGAAGAAGAATTCCGCCCGATGCGCCCGCAAGGCGGCGGCTTCCCGGGTGGCGGGCCAGGCGGCCCAGGAGCCGGACCGGAAGGTCGCGGCCCCGGACGTCCGCAAGGTGGCCCCGACGCGGGCCCACAAGGCGGCCCTGAAGGCGCTCCACGCGGTGGTAGGGGAGAAGGTCGTCCGCCCGGCGGCCCCGGCGGCCCCGGCGGCGAACCTCGCGGTGAACAGCGCCCGCAACGTCCGGAAATCGAGAAATGAAAGTGGGCGCTCAAAGTAAGACGGGCTGGAAACCCGTCTTACTCTCGCTGCTCCAATCACGTCGTCACTTTCTGGCTTTCGCCTCAGCGGCACTCGCGCTCTGCGCTCCCGCCTCGGCCCATCCAGGACACGTACGCGAACCGCAAACCGCTGACGCTCCCGCATTTTTCCTCGCGCAAGCCGAGGTCGCGCCGCGTCGCCCTGCTGCATCTGCAGCCGCCGCGAATGTCGAGAACTCCGTGACATTCACGATCGACGGCGAGTTTCGCGTCATCAAATCGAACGGCTGGCCGGACCATCAGCCGGGCACTTTTCCGCGTCGCGGAAATCCGAATGTCCCGACCGCGCAAAACTACACCTTCCGCGTTCCGCTCAAGCCACAGCAAGGCGAGGCGGTGCAACGGCGCGGCGGCTGGTGGTGGGGCGTCGCGCTGAACGGCGTGCCTTTCGAGCCCGGCACCGGCAAGACTTGGAACAACGATCCGCAATCCGGTTGGCGCTACGAAGCGGCGACGGGATTTCTCAATCTCGGGCTCGATGAACACAACGCGCACGTCCAGCCAAACGGCTCGTATCACTACCACGCCGTGCCCGTCGGGCTCGTCGAACGGCTCGGCGGCGATGGCAAAAAGATGCTCCAAGTCGGCTGGGCTGCCGACGGATTCCCCGTTTACACGAGCTTCGCCTACGCCGACGCGAAGGACGCGAAAAGCGAACTGCGCAAAATGAAATCCAGCTACCAGCTCAAAAAAGGCCCGCGTCCCGCGCAGGAAGGCGGGCCCGGCGGGAACTACGACGGACGCTTTTCGCAAGACTTCGAGTTCGTCGCAGGTGCTGGCGATCTCGACGAAACCAACGGCCGCACCGGCGTGACTCCGGAGTTCCCCGAGGGCACATACTACTACTGCATCAGCGCCGAGTATCCGTTCGTCGCGAGGATGTGGCGAGGCACACCCGACCGGAGTTTTTCAAAAGGCGACCGACCGCCGGGAGGTGCGGGACGCCCCGCCCCGCTCGGCGGCCCACCGCGCGGAATCCTCGAAGGCGGCCCCGGCAAATCACCCAACGGCCCCGCACCCACTCGCGGCGGCCCAATGACGATGCCCGTCATCAACGCGCTCGACCTCAACAAAGACGGCGCGCTCGACGCCGACGAAATCACCAAAGCCGTTGAATCCCTCAAAGCCCTCGACAAAAACGGCGACGGCAAACTGACACCCGAAGAGTATCGCCCACCCGGCTCCGGTGCGCCGCGACCTCCGCGCGAATAGTTCAGTCCAGCCGCAGCATCAACACCCCCTGACACGCGCCCCGACCGCACCCCTGCGCCATTTGAGACAACCATGGGCCTAAGCGCCCCCGGCGGCGCAGTATCGCTATGAGCGTGGAAAGCGGGTCAGGAGATAAAAACGAACAGACTACCCGCCGCGAGGCGGAAGACACGGGAGTGGCGGGCTGAGGCCGCCATTCTTCAAACCCGCCGCAGGCGCACTCCGCAACGGGGCGTCGTTCGCAGTGAGGGCGCGCAATTTAGTATGCGCCTTCGGCGTGTTGTTTTGAAATGGCGGCCACAGCCCGCCACTCCCAGCGCGCTACAGAGTGACGGACAAATAGTTTTTTGCACGCCACCATGATGCACCTCCTCGGCGTCGAGCACACCAAACTCACCTACCGCTTCCAAGGCCGCGACTACCGCCTCACCGACGTCTTCGGCAGAATCGTCCGCGGCATCCTCGCCTAAAGCCGGAGTCGCCTACCTTTGCAGCGAGCCAATGAGCTCGTTCAGCTTATCCACCACCGCCTGAAGCTCCGCCTGCGTCGGCGGATTGCTCACGGTAAATGGGATGGGTGCCACCGAGTTTGGATTCCGCGCCGTGCCGGAAATCTCCCCGGCCAGCGTCGCGTTCGACACTTCCCCCGGTGCTCCCGTCTCGCCCGCCGGGATGGTGAATGAAAGCTCCACATTGTTCCCGAAGACATTCACCTGCGCCCCCGCCGGAGACCCCGGCGTCCCCGTCGTCACCGAGCCGATTTGGATACTGGAAAACGCCGGGCCTTGCGGCCCAGCCGGGATTGCGTCGATGAGACCTTTGAGTCCGTTGAGTTGATCGCGAATTTCCACCGCATCAATGTCGGTGCCGTTCTGTGGTTTAGTAGGATCGAATGCCATAGGGTTTCCCTTCTCGCCCAAGGTCGGAAAAAGGACAGGAAAAAATCGTTGCAAAAAAAATAGGCGAGGGCATCGTCCGCGCCCGTGAAGACTGCCTACAACAGTTTCCTGCGTCCCGCATCGCTGACCCACGCCAGCGAAGCTCCCGCGTCCACTCATTGGACCGCAACCGCGCCGTCCAGCCGTCTCCGGCGGACATCCGCGAACCGCACCGGGACATCCGCCAGCGACGAGAGGACATCCGCCAGCGACGAGAGGACGTCCGCCAATGACGAGAGGATGTCCGCCAGTGACGAGAGGCCGTCCGCCAGTGACGAGAGGATGTCCGCCTGCGACGAGAGGACGTCCGCCAGTGACGAGGGGACGTCCGCCAGTGACGAGAGGATGTCCGTTTGCCTCACGAGGATGTCCGTTTGCCTCAAGCGGAGTGAGAAATCCCGCGCAAACCACATTGAGCGAGTGCTTTCCACACAATTGTCCGAATTTGATAGAAACCATAAAACAAACCGAAAAACACACAACCAACACATAAAACCATGGCAAAGCTAAAATGGGGGATGCCGCTGAAATGGAATCAGAAAGGCCTCCTCTGGAACGGCGATGTCCCAATTAACCCACACAAAATGAACCAAGTAGTCCTCGCACTCGACGAACTCACCGAAACCGAACTCATCGCAGAAGCCCGCCGCATCGCCGACGGCCTCGCCGATAACGCCGTCGCCTTCACCGGCGCCGAGCCCCCGCCCGCCGACATCATCGCGGCTGCCGACGCGCTTGAAGGCGGCATCACCCAGCGGGATCAACTCAAGCAGCAAGCCGAAGCCGGCACGCTGAACGCCAAAAACCTCAACGCCGCACTACGCGCCACGCTCACCGAAGTGGCCACTTGCGACGTCGTAAAAGCGCTCGCCCCCGAAGTCTGCACGCTCGTCTTCCCCCTCAAAGCCGCGCCCGTCGCCACCACCAGCATGCCCAAAGTCATCACCGTCACCGTCACCTTTGGCGACAAGACCACCGAGCTCGACATCATGTGGCAGCCCATCCCCAAAGCCAAAGCGTACGAGATCCAATACAAAACGCCCAACGGAGCGTGGACCCATGCAAAAACCACCAGCCGCTCCAGCACCACCGTCTCAGGCCTGCCCGCCGGAGTCCTCGTGCAAATCCGCATCCGCGCCATCGGCCCCAACGAAATCACCGGCGAATGGAGCGACCCGATCGAACACCTCGTCCCATAAACCAAACCCACCATCAAAAAAACCAAAGCCCCACCCGCGCAAGGGTGGGGCTTTTTTGTGCGATACGATCAGACCGCATAATTCGCTGAAAGTGAGAGCACTCCCCGAAAATGTTTCGCAAATTGTTTGCGCTCCTGATTACGTCTCGCGGCTTTAACGCCGAACCCGCGCTTTGCTCGACCTCTTCCGTATCCACGACCAACAAGCTTTCCGTGCTGCCAACGATTCGTTGATAGCACTCGGGTATGGTCGTCGGAATATCCGTCAGAATTTCGAGATTGCGGTCAGCGAAAAGGACCCTCGGTGGCCGGTTGATGCCGTGGCATTCAGTGATTCGATTGCCCACATTGAGAACGCCTGCGTAACAGTATTGAACGTTGATGGTGCGGGCCTTGACCGATCAAACGCTGTTGCTCGCTTGCGTCGGACCACCGCTCCTTTTCACCTGCTCCACAGCTCGAGGACCGGGTTCGACTTTGTGATTGAGTCGAAATCCGAAATGGTGTCGTTGGCCACGAACATCAGCAACGACAGGCTATCTGAAGCCCTCAGCGAGTACGCTGCGGACTTGCGCCCGGCGACCGTGCAGAGGGTCAAACGAGGGCTCGGGACTTTTGCTCACGAAAAGCTGACACTCGTCCAGCCGCTCCAGCTCTCGCTCTGGGCGGAAGATGCGAATCGCGAACTGCTCGCGATCCACTTTCGCCATGCGCTCGATCAATTGAAAAAGGACGGTATCGCCGACCAACTCATCCAGAGCCAGTTGGCTTCCCAACTCCTCACTTCCCGGATTCTGGCAGACACGGGGGCAATGGAATCGTGCGAAAAGGTGAAGGATATTCCCGAGGCCGCAGCGCAAAAGAACTTCGTGAACTACTTCAATTCGAAGCTGCTCAAAACGAATGCCAAGGCTGCTCAGCAGGCATACGATCTTTTCAAGGGGATCAGCTTCGCCACGTTTCAGCCAGAGATGCTGCGAACCCTTTACAAATCACTTTTCACAAAAGAGGAAAGCAGGGCGAAGGGTCGGTTTGATACTCCGCTTTGGCTTACCCGTCGCATCTGGCGGGAGATTCCGGTGGAGTTCCTTCCTCCCGATCAACGAATCGTGGCGGATTTGACCTGCGGGTGGGGCAGCTTTCTCATCTCCGCAGTCGAGCGTTTCTCGGTTCTGCCGGATATGGGCAGTCGGCGAATGAGCCAATACATTTTTGGGAATGATAACGACGCGACAACCGCCGATCTTGCCCGGGTGGCATTGCTCACATCGACGGGGCGCGATAGCTGGGAAGTCGGGCGAGAGGACGGGCGCGAATGGGAGGTTCCACGGAATCGAAAGCCGGGGGTGATTGTTGGAAATCCGCCGTTTTTGGGGGATCGCAAAACGCAGACGACAGCAAGCACGGGCGGCAAACGACACGAACTCGCAAATGACTTTTTGCACCGTGCCGTCGATTCGTTGGCGGATGGTGGATATTTGGCGATGGTCATGCCCGGCTCGTTCGTGGCGAGTGAGTCGGGACCAGCGGTTCGGAAGGCTTTGCTGGAGCAATGCGATATTTATGAGGTATGGGATATTCCGGGAACGGTCTTCGAGAGTGCACAGGTTCAGCCAGTCGTGATCTTCGCCCGCAAAGGGGAAGGGAAGACCAAGCCATCGCAGCAGCCGGTTCGCACTCGGATTTGTCAAAAGAACGACTCTCATTTTGAAGCATTTAAGCGGGACGGTGTTTTCACGCGGAGCGATGTTTTTCCGGACCAGAGCCAATGGACCGCAGGGCGAAGAGGAGGAAAGACGACGCATGTTTTCGATTTCACCTCGATTCTGAGCCAATCGGAGTGGGCGACTATCCGTCGAAACTCAGTTCCGCTTGAAGATGTGGCTGAAATCGTTCCAGGGTGCATCAAAGGGTCTAGTGAACGCTTCCGGGCATCAAAGGTCCCGACAAGGAACGTCACCCTCCTAGGAAAAGCCGGTACAACCTTGCCAAAAGAATTTGTAATCGATTACGCCAAGGGCGAATCAAAAGTGAAATACCCCGACACGTTCGAAGAGCCACGAAGTGATTCTGTTGAACTACTAGAGGGCGAAAAATTGCTTCTGCTTGCCGATCCGAACCCAAGCTGGGGTAAGCGAATGAAGCTCGCCATTGAGAGAAAGGGTGCGTTCCCAAGCGGCGGATTCTTTGCAATCGCCCCAAGGAAGAACGCTCCCATCTCCATTGAGTGTCTCGCGGCCATCGTAAGATGGAAGGTATCGAACGCGTGGGTCGTTGAGCACCTTCGTTACCCGTGGATCAATAAGCAAACGTTCGGAAAAGTTTTAATACCCAAGGTGCTTCTCACGGACCGTTTGCTTGCAAAGCAACTCAAGAATTTGCTCCTAAGAGTCGAGCAAGCCGCCATTGCCGGGTACACGGAAACCGATGCCGAGCGGGAAATGGACGGCATTCTCCGCGCCGCTTACGGCATAACCGAAGAGTCGGTTTGGGAGCGGCTCTGCTCGGTTTATCAGTGGGATAAGGTTAGTGATAATACTCCTTCGTTCGACCAACCTTCTTCGGTTGCCTCCACGGATTGGAGCGTCGAAGGCGCAGTCGAAGCCGTGGATGTTGCGCAAGGCACACTGACACTTTGGGTGAGCGGGTTTGACGAGTTGCAGACTGTCCCATTGTGCCCACAGTTCCCGGGCTGGATGCTCCGGGTCGGTGCCAAATTCCGCACGATGGTGCCATCGTTTGAGGCTCGAAAAGGACGGCTCACAGGCGAAGCGTGGGGTGTCATCGAGCCCGCGAACTACACTTACCTTTCGATTGAGGAAATGACTGCGGACTTGAACGCCAAAATGAAACGGCGCACTGCATGAAACTACTCCCCCTCCGGCTTGCAGTGCTCGATGTTGGGCAAGGCGATACCATTGTCGTAACCTGCCCCTCAACCGGCGAAGCCATCGTAGTGGACTGCGTGGATGAACATGGCGTGCTCGATTACCTGAAAAGCCAACAGGTGAAAAAAGTCCGTGGGTTGATCCTTACGCACTTGCACTCCGATCACTACCGGAGGGCGGTTGGTTTTCTTCGGAACTGCGGCCAACGGCTCGGCCATGAATGTGAAAGAGTGGTTCTGACGCCGTTCATCGAAAACAATAACCGACCTCCAGAACCGGATAAAGACTCGCAGTTATTCCCAAAGGAGTTCGACACGCTCGTTCGATGGATGGAAGAAAACGACGCGCGGGTGCATTCAGTTCCGACTGGCCGACAGCTTCCGCTGGATGGGGAACTGAGTCAGCAGGTCGATTTTCTATTTCCATACATCGCTCACCTTCCGCGGGCACGAGCCTTGGGCTACAACAATACATCCATCGTTCTGAGGGTCCGTGGCAATGGGAGTTCAGCGCTTCTGACGGGAGATATTGAAGCAAGCGGATGGGAATTGATTCCCCGTAGAACACTCGCCGCAAAAGCGGACGTGCTCAAATTCCCCCATCATGGCGCATGGAAGAAACGGGATGGCACTCCCGCCGACCCGAATTCGATCCTCAGCGAAGTCGGCGCGAAAATCGTAATCTTCTCGGTCGGCAGTGTTCAGCGAGGCTACAATCATCCAGATACCCACGTATTCGATGCCGCCCGTGATGCTGGCGCTACGATACTTTGCACCCAAGCAACAAAACACTGCGGACTCGCAACGCCTGACGCCGCCCGAGAGGAAACGGAACCATTGCTAAGCAGCCAACTCGAGGCCCTTGGTGCAGCCCCCGTTCTCTGCGCAAAAGGAACTCCCTGCGCTGGAACGGTGATCATCGATTTGGAGAATGAGCCCATCGTGCGGAGTCCAAATCCCGGCCTCCATAGAGGAAAGATTGTCAACGGCGTGTTCAAGGCAGGGCATAAGTGCTGAACGCAGGCACTCGATTGAGAAGCGCTCGCCGGAAATCGGAGGGGGTTCAAGCCGAACGTCTTCAAGGTTTGCCTCTGGACCAAAAGGGAACTGCTCCCAAAGCGCGTGGAATCTAGCAAATCATTCTCCCCTACTTCGGCTGCGTGACTACCGGCCATCCGTCCGCGTCCCATCGCAGCGGGAGCAATCGGAGCCGGGAGCGCCCGCTGAGTTCGCGATCGTAATAATGATGCGCCAGCCACTCGCCGCCGTCTTTTGCATAGATGGACGCATGACCGGGACCGATCCACCGCCCTTCGCTTGCGATGACAATTGAACCGCCACCGCTCACAAGGTCCGTTCCGTCCCGGTCCAAATACGGTCCGGTGACAGCACGGCTGCGGCCCACGCGAATATCGTAAGTGCTCTCCACCCCGCGGCAGCACTTTCCAAAATTCACGAACAAGTAGTAGAAGCCGTCGTGCTGATGGATGAACGGCGCCTCGATTTCCGGAGCCGTAGCGATGCGCACCGGAGGCTTCGCAGCGTCTTTGCGGAGTCCGGTGACGGGGTCGAGTTCGATGAGATGAATTCCATCCCAGAAAGATCCGAACGACATCCACAGCGTGCCATCTTTCGCGTCGCGGAAAACGGCAGGGTCAATCGCGTTAAAGCGATCACCTTGAGCGGAAATAATCACCGGCCCACGGTCATCCCAGCGCCATTCCGCCGCGGCAGGATCGAGAGTGCCTCCCACGCCAAGGCCGATTGCAGAGGTGTTTTTTCCAAACGTGGAAACCGAGTAATACACGAAATACTTCCCTCCATTCTCGATCACATCCGGAGCCCACAGAAAGCCACGATTGCCGGGCACTTTCGCATCATGCCACGCAGGGAATTTCCCGTCCGCGAATAACCGCGCTTCGCGAAGCCACTTGCCGCCGGCATCCTCGCGCATCAGCGGCACGCCGGGGCCCGTGCAAAAGAAACGACGAACACCGCCGACGTCGATGATTCCCGAAGGGTCGTGGACTTTCTCTGGATCGCGCACCCCCATATTTTCACCGGAAGGAGCGTCCTGCGCATGTGCGAGCAGCGCTGCCGCGAGAAGTGGAAAAATGACGGTCAATTTCATGTCGCAGATGTTGCGTGACGCGACCTACCGCGCAAGCATTCAAATGACTTTGCGAGCACGCCGAACCCAATCTCGGCGGCCACCTCTCTGATTTTCCGGTGCGATCAAAAGATTACGTGAACGGAAGCCCCCCGAAGTCTGGCGAGTGGACGAGCGCCGCAGAAGCCCGTAAAACGCCGCCATGAAATACACGTACTCCGAGCTCGCCAAGATGATCGACCACTCGCTCCTTCACCCGACCATGACCGACGCCGAGCTCGAGGCCGGCTGCAAGCTTGCCGCCCAATACCAAGTCGCCTCCGTCTGCATCAAACCTTACGCCGTGAAACAAGCCGTCCAGTGGCTCAAAGGCTCCGGCGTCCTCGTCGAGGCACCCGTGAGCAGCAGCGGCCCGCCCGTGAACGAGTATCCTGTCGCAGTGACCGTCATGCTGTTCGCCGAGACTCCGCTGACAATCGCCACGGCACCCGAGCCTGTCGGGTCAAAGAACGCATCGTCGCCATTCGTCCAAATCGTTGGCGAAAACCAATTCGCCGTGACGTTGTCCCAGTTGCGGGCTCCTGCGGAATAGTTCCAAGTATTGTTCCCCGCATCCGCCGCAAGGCTCATCCCGAGAAGAGCGAGCAGTGCAAGGCGGCACTTGCTGGTTTTGGCTGAAAGTGACGACGACATACGGGACGGATGGATTTGTTTCATGGTGGTGGTGATTTGTTTTGGTGAAGACCGAGGGCCGGGCTGGAAAAACTCGTTTCCCCCGCAGCTTATCAACACGGGTAGTCCGGTGACCATCCGGTGCGCAATGCGAATTGGGGAGTATTCAAATAATACTCATCTCCAATCGATGACTGATGCCCGAATCCGGCGGCGCTCTCAGCGCTGCCGAGCGAGTGTCTCGCGAGCGGCGAATGTTTACGCCTTGCGGCTAATCACAGCCGATAAACACGCTGGCTTTTCATCAAGCGACGACCGACGGAGCGCTAGTGAATCTCCACCGTCCGCCCCACCGCCTTCTCGAACATCTGGTGGAGAAGGATTGTTTGCCGGGCACCGAGCTTTTGCCCGAACTGCGCGAAGACGTAGAGCCCCACAGCTCCCACGACCGCCACGGCGAATATCCACAGCGCCCACGGATGGTATCCGAGCTTCCACTGGCAGAAGCCGAGAATGCCGGAGAACAATCCGGCGGAACCGGTCAGCAGATAGCCGTAAACAAAGATCGCCCACACGTTCGTGTCCGGTCCGTAAGTGCCCTGCAAAAGCGAGCCGCCCTCATCGCGAGGATCGATGCTCACGCTCAGGCGCGGGGACCAGAAATGCGTTTCTGCATCGGGGATGTAGAGCGACACCAGTCCGGGAAACGTCTTAACGTCGCAGGGCGCTTTGTCGTTTTTTAGCTGCGCTACAATGCCCTCGCGCGCGGCCTCTGCGGGCGAATCCAGAACCAGAGAGAAAGATGGACGCAGGTGGAAGCTGCTCATGCCGGGAACGTGACACTCGCGAAATCCGGTGTCAAATACCGACACGGATGACGCCGCCGCTCGTGCGAGCCAGCCGGAACCACGGCGGGGAAATCACTATTGAGTCTTTCGCGGTGATTCCGCAGCGTCGGTGTCGCACAACCACTCCACATGAACCACCTGCTTCCACTCTCGCTCGCCTGTCTATTCACCACGTCACTCGCCTCGGCGGGCGATATCCGCGTCCTCATTTGGGATGAGCAGCAGCCGCAGCAAAAGGCGGGATATGGCGAAAAGTTTCTCGGCGAAACCATCGCCGCGCATTTGGCGAAACAACCCGGCATCGTCGTGAAGACGACGAACCTCGAAGCGCCGGAGCAGGGCGTGGAGGAGGCCGTGCTCGACGCGACGGACGTCATCATTTGGTGGGGGCACGTGAAGCATGCACAGCTCACAAACGCCAATGCCGAGCGCGTTGCCAGACGCGTTCGAGAAGGGCGGCTTTCTCTCGTCGCGCTGCACTCCGCGCATTGGGCAAAGCCGTTTGTCCGGCTCATGCAAGACCGCGCGAAATCCGACGCCGTGCTGCAATTACCCGAAGCGGAACGCGCCACGGCGAAGTGGGAATTCACGAACGAAGCGCCGCTGGGGAAGGGCGTGAAAGCAGACGCGAAGCTCACTCCTTTCACGGAGAAAACCGACGCCGGATACCGCCTCACGCTGCCCGCGTGTGTATTCCCAGCATGGCGGGCGGACGCTGCGCCGAGCCACGTCACGACGCTGCTGCCCGCGCACCCGATTGCCGCCGGACTGCCCGCAAAATGGGACATCGCGCAGACCGAGATGTATTCCGAGCCCTTCCACGTCCCGCCGCCGGACGAAGTCGTCTTCGAAGAACGCTGGGACAAAGGCGAACAGTTCCGCAGCGGCTGCGTGTGGAAGATCGGCAAAGGCCGCGTCTTCTACTTCCGCCCCGGACACGAAACGTACGGCGTGTATCAGCAAGCCGAGCCGCTGCGCGTCATGACGAATGCCGTCCGCTGGCTCGGCGTGCCCGCGCGTTAGTCTTGAACAAGACGCGGCGCAAACTCGAAGCGGTAAAATTGCTGCGGAGCGGTGATGTAATTGTCGGTGAATGAGAGGACTCCGGTGCCACTAGGCGCGGCAGGCAGCAGGTAGCTCGGTGACGCGGTGGCGAAATCTTCGACGTTGAATACGTTCGTCAGGGTGAACCGCGAGCCGCTTGAGGTGAAGTCGTGTTTTCCCGGCATCGTCACGATCGACCGCGTGTTTACGATGCCGAAGCCATCGACAAAGCTGTCTGTGACGATGGTCGGGTTGAAGAGCGTCTTGAAGTAGTTTTCCGTCCCCACTCGGACATTGCTCACGTTCATGCCGCCGTTCGACGAGAACGGAGCGCTCGATTCAAACATGATTCCAAAAAAGTTGATTTGGTTCATCGCACCGGCTGGCGCACCGGCCCCGGTGGGATCGCCCCAGGCGTCGGAATTCGCACCGACCCCGGGGGTGTTTCCCGTGTCGCCGGTCAGGCCGGACGTTTCAGTATAGCGAAGGGCGTATAGCTCGCTAGCATCGCCTGCGTTTGCCCCCGTCAGAACCTCGTACCGGAAAAGCACCGAGATCTCCATGGACGACCTCCGCACCAGATTTGCATACATTCGAAACACGATGCCCGCCGTCGTGATACGATTTACCGGCTCGCCGCCTGGTTGCGGAAAATGACCTTCCACATTCCATGATTGCCCGGCAGTCCCCATCGCACCCTCGTATGGATTGGAGGTGTTGAAAGGCGGGAGATTGAAGGCTTTGTTGTCCTCGCGAATTTTGATGCCGTCATCACGACCGCCCGCCGTCGCGCCGAGGTCGAACATGCCTACGATCTCAGCGTTTTTCACCGTGTCACCAAAGCAGACACGAAAGACATCGTTCAAGTCGGCGGTCACGTTGGAGCGGAGCGTGAAGTCAAACTGCACGCTGAACGCCGCGCCGATGGCGGACATATCCACCGGTGCGAAAGTTTGGTAAACGCGCGGACGGAGCGCGCCGAGGGTAGAGGCGAGGGTAGTCGTGCTCGTCCCGACGGTCCCGCCCGTCGCATCGACGGTGTAAGTCAAAGTAGGGATCGTCAGCGTATTCGCCGTCACCGCCGTCGCCGTGTGTGCAGTGGCCGACGCCCGCGTGTTGTAAGCCGCCACGCTCGTCTGGCTCAGATAAACCGTGGCAGTGCTCCCGATCGCGATGCCATGCCCCGGAGCAGTGACCAGAACGCCCGCGCTCGGCGTCACCGTGTCCGCGGCAACCGTCGTCACATACGCCGCAGTAGCCTGAACGATGCCCCCGACAATCGGGTTGCAAACAAAGTCAAACCCCGTCGCCGACTGGTTGTTCAATTGCGACGAGCCCTCCGAATTGTAGAACGACCACGTGTTCGAAAGCGGAACTTCGGCAAGCGCGCCATTGGCGGCGAGAATCAAGGATGCAAGGATGGTTCGAACAGATGTTTTCATGAGTTGGACTTGTTTTGGTGGTGAAGACGGGTGAGCCGCCTCCGAGGAAAAACCTCGGAAAGCGTACGGAGAAATACCGTTCAAAGCTTACCCGCCAAGCCGAGACCAGTCGCACGATCCTCGCGTGCTGCCTCGCAGGTGGCACACTTGTGGGTGAACTATTCTCGGGGTTTGGTAGCGGAGTGCTAGTACACCGCCAAAATCGATGCCGCTGGCGGGTGGACGGCAACCTTGGAAGCCCCTAAAAGGCTGCCATGAAATACACCTACTCCGACCTCGCGAAGAGGATCGACCACTCGCTCCCTGCCCCGCCGTTTTGAGGATTGGCACGCAGTCGCAATTATGGTCTCCCATCGCGACATGACCGACTCACGCCCGCTTGACTCTCTCCATGACGCAATTTTGCACCGCACGATGATCTTCATCGTCCGGCTGTGGTGTGTCGTTTTCGCCGGAGCGCTTGGAGCGCAGGAGCCGAACCGGCAATCGCGTGTCTGGTTCCTGGCCGATGGGCGCGACGTGGACGGAGTTTTGAACAAAGCGGAAACTGCGAAGGACGCGGTAAAAGTGAGTCTCAAGATGGCAGACGGAAAAACCGTGGATGGCATTCTCAGCCCGCAGGATGGCCATTCCCTGCGCTATCTCGCCAATGTGCGCGTGGCTGACGGACGGGAATTTCGCGACTGGCATTTCGACAAGCTTCCGAAAGAGCTCGCGGATTTCCCCGCGACGGTGAATGCCGCGTTTTTGCGCGTGGTGTGCGAGGACCATGAGTTTTCCACGGCGTGCGTGGAATTGATGCGGGACGATTTTTCCCGGCGATACTATCCGCTGAAAACGCTGACTGCCGAGGATCGAGAACACGCTTTGAAGCTCCAGGCTGCGCTCGATGACGCAGCGAAAAAAGTCGCCCCAGTCCCGTATCCTACGAAATACGAAGCGTACACGCCCGAGCGCGATTCCGCGATTTGCAACTTCAAGGAAACGGCGCACTTCCTTTTTCATTGGGGCAACGACAAGGCGGCGAGCGGCAAGGACTGGTGGAAGGATGATCGGCAGGAGCTGACGTTTGCGTGGTTCGAGCGGGTGTGGCGGCACTTCGAGTCGGCAGGCGCGCCGATGCCTATGGCTGCTGGAACTCCGAACGAAGCGAAGCGCGCAAAGATTCCCGTGTATATTTCCGGGACCGGTCTGCCGAAGCACAAGGACGGCTTTGCGTTTGGCGGGCAGAGCATCCTCATGCATCCCGGAGCGCTCGGCGCCGGCAGTAGCGTGGTCGGGCACGAGTTCACCCACACGATGCAGCTCCACATGGGCGGCTTCCGCAACTCGCCGCTCGTGGGCTGGTTCTGGGAGTGCCACGCGAACTGGTCGTCGCATCAGTTTATGCCGGACTACCCCGGTGCTTTCGAGGTGTGGCTCGCGCGCTCGCACTACGAGCTGAACTCCAGCCGCGACAACTACGGCTCGTGGCTTTTTCTCCAGCAGCTTGCGGAGGACCCGCGGTTCGGGCCGGGCTTTTGCTACGAAGTGTGGCTGAAGAATCGGAAGGACGAAAAAGACACATCAATCGAGGATCCCATACAGACTTTCATGCGCATCGGCGTGGAGCGCGGAGTGTGGAAAGGCGATGGTTGCGCGGGCTTTGGCGACGCAATAGGCGAGATGGCCGCGCGGCGGGTGACGATGGATTTTTCGCCGCACTGGTCTTACACGCGGGCGCTCCGCGGCATGGAGAAAAGCGACGAGGCAGCGCGCTTGCGGACGACGCTTGAGAAAGTGCCGGACCGCGCGGGATGGTGGCGTCCGCTGTGGTCGGCGGCGCCGCGGCAGTTTGGAATCAACCTCGTGGAGCTGGTGCCGGATGGGAGGAGCGCGACGGTGGAGGTGGAGTTAATGCCGTTGTATCATTTGGCGAACCCCGACGTTCCACACATGGGAATCGAGCCTTCAGGATACCTGCATCCGACTGGATTTCGAGCAACCCTCGTGGCGGTGAATGACAAAGGTGAACCGCGATACTCGCGGATGGTGAGCGGCGGAAAAAGTGGCCGCACACTTTCGATTCCACTACGCGGCGAAAAGCGCGTGGTGCTCGCCATCGCGGCGACGCCGACTCGCTACGTGCCGGACGACTTCCGGCCCGGCTACGGAAAGAAGCCCCGTTTTCCCTACGAACTCACCGTGCGCGGCGCGACACCCGCGAGTGCCTCGGGACGCAAGGACTTCGCGAAGGGCGACAGCGCGCCACATGCAAATGGCGGCGGACTTGTCAGCAAGGGAGCGAAGGTCGCGCCGACCGCGTTCGTCGGGCCGGATGCGATGGTCCTGGATGGCGCGAAGGTTTCTGACAACGCCCGCATCGAAGGCCGTGCGATCGTGCGCAACGTCGCGCAAGTCAGCGGTAATGCGGTTGTGGGCGATTGGGCTGTGGTGAGCGACAGCGCGAAAGTCGGCGAAGACGCACGCATTCGCGGAAACGTAAAACTCGGCGGAAGTGTCGAGGTGACGGGCCGGGCGCGCGTCACGGAATACGTCCACATCGATGGCAAAGGTCGCATCGGCGCCGACGCGCTCGTTCGCGGTTGGGGCGAGATTCACACAGACCCGGAGGCTCCGCTCGGCGGCGGCGTCATCGCTGGCGAGGATCTGGAGTGTCATCTCAAAGGCCGCGTCGAGCCCATCAACGGAGGAATGCTTTACGGCTATCTGAACTCGGAAATCTTCGCGAAGGAACTCGAAGACAACCGTCATCTCTACGCCCGCTGGAGCTTTGACAAATCCAACGGCGCGCTGCTCTCCGATGTGAATGCGGACTGCACCGGCACGCTCCGCGGTTCGCCCGTCTATGTAAAAGACGGCGGCCGCCGTGTTCTCACGCTGAATGGCCGCGACCAATACGCGCTTATCGAGCCGCACGCGGTGGACAGCGCCGCGCTGACGTTCGACTTCATCGCAAAACCCGCGACCCCGGCGGCGAATCAAGTGTTGTTCGACTTCGGTGGAGGGGAGACTTCGATACTCTTCACGCCGAGGGACACAAAAGGGCGCGCTGTGTTTCTGATTCGCAAAGGAGCGACCGCGCAGACTGTCACCGCCACCGCTCTCCCGGCGGGCCGCTGGACGCGCGTCACGCTCAGCATTGGCGGCGGAGCAAGCCGGATATTTTTCGACGGAAAACTTGCAGCCACCGCGCCAATGACGCTCGTCCCCGGCGACCTCGCGATGGTCGCCGGTTACATCGGCCGCGCGAGCACGGGCGCTGGGTTTTTCGCCGGCGCGCTGGATGATTTTTCCATCTATCGCCACGCAATCGCCGACGTGAAGGAACTCCCCGAGCCATGGAAAACTCCCGCCGACTGGATCATCAAAGGCGGCGCGTGGACGCTCGACGCGGGAGTCTTCCGTCAGTCCGACCCGACCGCGAAAGAGACCGTTCTATTTCTCCCCGGCAGCGAGACGTGGGGCGACTATACTGTCACGCTTCAGGCGCGCCGCATCGCCGGCCCAAACGCGTTTCGCGTCCATTTCCGTGCCCGCAGTTCAGGCAAGGGTTGGGTCGCCGATTTCGGTCAGGACGGCAAAGGCACGGCGCTCAAAGAAAGCGGCGTCACGTATGGCGGCCCAAACACATTCGTCGTGCCGAATTGGGACGAATGGCAGGACGTGCGCATCGCCGTGAAGGGCACGGAGGTCACCGTGGAACTCGCGGGAAAAAAGGCTTCGGAAACAAAGAAAGCCATCGAGCCCGCGACCGGCGGATTTGCGCTGGGCACTCGCGAGAGCAGTGCGGAGTTTCGGAGCATCAAAGTGATGTCAGCCGACGGAAAGACTCTCTACCAAAGCGGACAACCATGACAGCGGCAGAACGTTCGCGCTTATATACCACTCTAAAAATACCATCATGAAATACACCTACTCCGACCTCGCCAAGATGATCGACCACTCGCTCCTTCACCCGACCATGACCGACGCCGAGCTCGAGGCAGGCTGCAAGCTTGCCGCCCAATACCAGGTCGCCTCCGTCTGCATCAAACCCTACGCCGTGAAGCAAGCCGTCCAGTGGCTCAAAGGCTCCGGCGTCCTCGTCGGCTGCGTCATCGGCTTCCCCCACGGCAACAGCGCCACGGAATCCAAGCGCTACGAAACCCAGCTCGCCTGCAAAGACGGCGCGGCGGAAATCGACATGGTCATCAACCTCGGCAAAGCCCTCAGCGGCGATTGGGACTACGTGGAGGCCGACGTAAAAGCCGTCTGCGACGAAGCGCACAGCCACGGCGCAAAAGTGAAGGTTATCTTTGAAAACGACCACCTCACCGCCGGCGGCGCGGGATTAGGCAGCGATGACTTCAAGCGCAAACTCTGCGAACTCTGCGAGCGCGCCGGAGCCGATTGGGTGAAGACCAGCACCGGCTACGGCTTCGTAAAACAGCCCGACGGCAGCTACAATTACAAAGGCGCCACCGAGCACGACCTCGCCCTCATGCGCGCCAGTTGCAGCGAAAAAGTGCAGGTCAAAGCCGCGGGCGGCGTGCGCGATTTGGACGGGCTCATCAAAGTCCGCGACCTCGGCGGCAGCCGCTGCGGAGCCACCGCCACCGCCGCCATGATGGACGACTTCCGCAAACGCGAAGCCGCAGGCACGCTCGACACCGCCGCCGGGAAGATCGGCGCGGGCGGATACTGAGCAGAAGCTCGACTTTCCAAAGTCGAGTCACGACGTTTCGAACAGGGAAACGTCCCGCCCGCCGCATTTCCTGTAAGACTCCAGTCGATTCGTTGAGCTATAGCGCTTTGTCGGCATTCGTCTCTGCTAAGAAACGGCCTTGCTCATGGTGTAATAACGGCGTGAACGGGGGCGTGCCCTGTCACTGCACAAAGGAACTTTTTCGAAATGCTCACTATTTTAGGCAACAAGACAGGCCGCTTCTGCGATGGAGTCACCCGCCGCGATTTTCTGAAAATCGGCGGGCTCGCGATGGGAGGGCTGAGCATGTCGCAGATTCTCCGCGCGGAATCCGCCTCCGGCGTGCGCAAGTCGCCGAAGTCCGTCATCATGATTTATATGGCGGGAGCGCCGCCGCATCAGGATCTCTTTGATTTGAAAATGGATGCGCCGCTGGAGATTCGCGGTCCGTTCAAGCCCATCGGCACCAACGTCGCGGGCATCCAGATATCCGAGCACATGCCGTATTGTGCGAAGATCATGGATAAACTCGTGCCGATTCGCTCGATGGTCGGCTCGCTGACGGGCGACCACGATTCGCACATCTGCTACACGGGACGCTCCGCGCGCGGCGTGCCGGTGCCGC
>JAYUSJ010000028.1:0-27820 GCA_043755735.1 Verrucomicrobiaceae bacterium
GCGCCTGCAACGCCCGAGGCAAAAGCGCATGGAGCGACCCCGCCACCAAGCGCGTGCCATAGCCCGCCCGGTTCGAAGCGCATCCAACTTGCGAACTGACTGTTTGAACAAATGACTCCGGGACTCGCAAAGGTGGATGACTGCGAGGAAACGGAGTCAGGCGATAAAAAAGAAAAATGACACGCAACGAAGCCGGAAAGTGTTCCATTTTTTCGGCTGACCCCGTTTCCCCTTTGTTGCGCGGACATTTATCGTGTGTTCCTTTCTTTTTTATCGCCGGACCCCGTTCGCCGTTCTGACCCCGTTAGCCGTTCCGAATCAATTAGCCTTCAAGGGACTCGAAGCTTCCGGGTTTTACGAAAAACTGCCCACAACACTCCGGCCATCGCTGCGACAACTGCGGCAATAACCATCCAAAAAGGAACCTCCCCGCCGGATTCCAAGGGCTTCACCGTATTGCCATCGGGTGGGGTTACCGGTTCGGACGATTTTATTGGAGTATCCGAGTTCTGACCCGACTCAGGGACGACGACAATTCTTCTCTGATCGGGTGGTTCTTCTGGAGGCGTCGGCTGCGGAATCTCGTACACAGGCCCGAATTTCACTCGGTTCTCGATCCACCATTTGCGCCAGATTTCCGCTCGCTGTGCGGCTGGCAGTAGAGCGACGTTTTCGGGGATATTTGCACTGAACACCCCTCGACGCAAAAGGCCCTCGAGTTTAGAAGCAACAACTAAAGCAAATCCTTCGGGCAATGGGTCATCGATCGATATTTTTTGCATCAAGTCCTCCTCCATGAGGATTGGCGCAAGAATCCGGATTGTTCTGGCGTCATCCAAATTCGAAAGATGTAGGACAATCATCCCGGCTCTTGCGCGAGCCGCTTCCAATTCAAACATCTTGGGTTCGATGATGGACCGGAGCGTATCGCACTCCACGAATCCGGCGAGCCGCACTTCATTATCGGTGATTCGGGCGAACTCGATACGCCGCTGTTCATTTCGCATTACCGTGATCGTGGCCGCTCGCAAACCTCGAATTGCGATGACATCCTCGGAAAACTTCCGCCAAATCCTTTTCTCCACTTCTTGATCTCCAAATAGCGGGCCGCTCGGATCGGTTTGTGGCACTATCTTGCCCTTATTACGAGACTTCGCCAGTTGCCACTCTTGGTAAACTGGCCGCATATACTCATCGCGGAATTTCTCAACGGTCCCTCGCCAGAACGCTTGGGAATCTCGACTACTGTACGATTCTGCTGGATCGGCAGTTTGTCCGTTAGTGTCTGATGGCGAGAACAAAAATAAAAAAACAATTAGGGTGCACCCCAGCCGGATCGTCTTCACGGCGGAGGAGATTGAGAAATCGCTGTAACTTGGGCATGAATTACATCTCGTTCAGGTTTAACTAACCTCCGCCCTGTCCGATCATATGCCATGATACGGCTCCGCGCATCGTCAGGCAGATTCGTTTCGGAGTATCTATCGCTCGAAATCCACGGGTGACTCAACCCAAGAAGGTGTCCGACTTCGTGTGCGTAAGTGCCAAGATCAGATGCCAAAATGGTAATCACTGCGTGTGATGCCGCATCCGCACTCAAACTATTCGCTTGTCCTCCAAGCACCAACTCTGGGCGACCATTGGCGTGCCGCGGGCTTTTCGCGAATTCACTACAGAAGATTGTGAAAATGTAGCCGTGATCCTTGCGGTTGGAATCCGCTAAACTGGTGTACCAATCACTCCCTGGGCAGGTGAATCCCTGTGTCTCAAACCCTGGAATCCCGTCGGTATCTTCGTCAGTTAAGCTTGAGTCATCATCATCGTCATGAATTACCGTCTGTTTATCCACAGTAAAGTAAACATTCGCTTGCTGACCAAAGGTGAGATTCAATTCTGTTGCTAACGCTACCGTATTCGGATCGGGCACCAGCAACAGGTTACTGAGCGTTTCCACCCCATTCTTCCGATAGCGCATATGAAGCCGAACCACTTTGATTTTCAGGTCCACTCTGGGGCGAACATCTAAATTGAGCGGAACGCGGAGACCAGCCGGAAGTAGCGGCCCACCACCACCAAAGATGGTCGAGGAATCATGCGTCAGCGTAATGGGCGTTGCTCCAGGTTGCACCGATTGGAGCCTTGCTCCCGTGAAAAAATCGTCGATATCAATTCCAAGGGACTCCAACCAGAAAGCGTGTTCGCCAATCGCCGGAGCAATATCCACGGAAACGAGTCGCGGCTCGGCGTTCTCCGGGATCATCTGCCAATGAGGGTTAGAAGCGCCATCGTACCCTTGTGAGGAATCACCAGTCCAACGACTTTCGTAAACCCCGAAGTCCGTAGCGAGATCAAATACATCAATCAACCCCGGCTCACCTGACCCATCTGAATGCACTCCAGCCGTCAACAGCCCCGTCCACGGATGGTCAATGGGATATAGACTCGCGAACGCTTCCGGAATAAAGAATGTTGTTTCGACGTGCGCACCCGCAAACAGCATTTCGCGAGTTGTGATAAATCCCACCTTGCTAACTGTTTGCGCGAATGGCCCCCCTAGCACAAAAGGGTTCGGCTCGATCGTCGTCGGTGTCTCGGGACTCTCGGAAGGATAAAAACCCTCAATAGCCAAACTTCCAACTGCCGGTTCCCAAAACGGCGGTACGATATAGGACCATTCCCCGGCGGTTGCTGTGGCGGACACATCGCTCACGTACGCGACTCCAGTTGGCCGAGATGTTGTGATTCCAGTTTGAGGGACCGTTTGTTGCGATTGGGCTAGGTATTTGTAGTTCTGGCCCGCAGCGGCAAAATCTATAAACTCGGTTGGGACGCTGGCGGATTGCCAAGCCATGACCATGCTCCAATCTCCCGTCCCCGTTGCACGCATTAAGCGAACCCAATCGCCGCCCGGTTGAATCCCATCCAACGAGATTTTAACCGCACTCCGATTTATGCGCATTGCGTTAATTCCGCCGGGGTCCGGTGGCCGTGGAATACCGAGCTCTTCAGCTAGCGATGCAGGTGAAAGCCCAGCGGAATTTCCTGCCTGAACTCCAATTTGACCGCGCGACAACGAAGAAGACCACAGTAATACAGCAACAACAATTAAGGGGCGTGAGTTCATAGGGATTAACGATTTGCGGGGATCAAGAATGACTTCTGGTTTGGGCCTACCCGCCCGAGCTCGCGAAGGGTCCCGTCGGTAAGAGTTTCGACGATGCGGAAAAACGTGTGATTGTCGGAAGTCTCAACCCACTGTACCAAGCGGCTTCCATCCCCGTAAACAGTGACATTAACCGCCGCCGGGGCAGAGGGTGGCTCCACTGCTGGTGGAGGCACGTCATGGATCAGCGCATCGGTTCCGTCGAGAAACTCCTGAAATGCGGTCCTACCGTCACCGTCCACGTCAGAAGCCCAATCCATTCGGTCAAAGGGCGAGAGTCCGTTTAAGAGCTCCCAACCGTCAGGCAAGCCGTCAAGATCCTCGTCGGTATCCACTAGAAATCGCACAAATCGTTTGGGCGCAGACAACGGTTCAATCGTGTCTCGCAGTGTAATAAGATCCCGGTCGGAGTCTATGGAGACAGTCGATACCAACTCCCAGCGAGCGTCGCCCGCCTGCCAAAAAGTATTAAGACTGCTCGTAATCTGAGGGAACAATACCGTCCCCGAGAGATCCTTCCATTTTCTGTATTCTAAATTCAGGCGACCCAGCGAATCACGTGACACGACGAATCCCAACCCAGACTCTGCCATTTTCGGATCGGTCCCAAGTGCGAATTCCAGCAGGTTGGTTCGTCCGTCATTATCTGGATCGGCGCTCCGCGCCGAAACTGCGGGCGAAGCCATCTCCGCAGGAGAGAATTGGGATTCCTGCCATTCAGTGAAAGTGATTGCGCGTGCATCACCCGGCCACACAACCGCCGGTAAAACGGCAATCCTGAATGCTCGTTGGAAGACGCGATCAAAGATTCTGAGGTGTTTCATACATTTAATGGCTCGTGCTCCATCATTTATGAGTGTGCGTTCTTAGTCGGCAAGCATTTTATTGAATTCGACGTGACGGATGTCCAAGGAAACGGGGGAAACGGGGTCAGGGAAACGGGGTCAGGGAAACGGGGTCAGGAAACGGGGTCGGGTGATAAAATAGAAATGAATCCATCCATGGCTCTCTTTTGCATGGGCGATATAGTCTTTAAATTCGCGCGAATAGCCCCGCTTTATTTCCCACCCGAGCCGCAATGGATCGTACTTGAACGCGAGACGACGGCATTTTGAAGCGAGAGCACAGCGCTGGGGCGGGAAAGTGATGCCGGTGGATGGCGTAGGAAACCGTTCGACAGCCTGACGCGTAGAGCGTAGCGAATTCATGCTCATGCTCAGCAAACCGCACAGCGCACTTATCATCGTCGGCCACGGCTCTACGATCAACCCGGACTCCAGCGCGCCCACATTTGAACACGCGGAGGCAATCATCGACCGATGCATTTTCGGCGAGGTGCACCGCGCGTTTTGGAAGGAAGAGCCGAGCTTTCGCCAGGTGCTGAACTGCGTGGAGAGCGACGACGTGTATGTCGTGCCGAATTTCATCAGCGAAGGATATTTCACCCGCACCGTGATTCCCCGCGAATTGGGGCTGGAAGGCCCCGTGACGCGAATCGGGGGGCGCACGGTGAAATACTGCGAGCCTGTGGGCAGTCACGAAAAGATGACCGAACTGCTGCTCGCGCGGGCCGCAGCGGTCGCTCCCGGTGTGCCGCCGAATGAGACGACTCTTTTCATCGTGGGACACGGGACGAATCTGAACGACAACTCGGCGGTCGCCGCCAAGCGGGAGGTCGATCGAATCGCGGCGATGGGAATCTACGGCGAAGTGCTGAGCGCGTATATGGAAGAGGCGCCGCTCATTTCCGACTGGGCCACGCTGGCGGCGCAGCCCAATGTCGTGGTCGTCCCGTTTTTCATCGCTGACGGTCTGCACAGCTACGAGGACATCCCGGTGCTGCTCGGCATCGCCACTGAATCGCCCGGCGCGGCAAGCGCGGACGGCGCATCGGTCTTCGCCGGGAACCCGTATCGACTCCGGGAAAAGACGCTTTTTTACGCAAGCTCCATCGGCACTGAACACGGCTTCGCGGATGTCATTCTGGATCAGGTCGCCGCATTCGACTCCGTCGCTCGATGAATACGATCACCGCATTCACCCGCTGGCTCGAAGAGGGCGGGAATACCATCGGACAAATCGCAATCACCCGTCTGCCGGACGGATGGGAACTTCGCCACGCAGAAGATTCCGGCGAACTCAAAACCTACTGCCGCTGGCAGGATGCACGGGCGCTTGCGAACCTCGACGATTCCGGAGCGTTTCGTCCCATTAAAACAACGCGGGACTTGCGCCATGGCTGGAGGCTCGTTCTCGCGACGGTCGCAGAAGTCGCACGGGCGCTGGACTATTTTTACCCGGCGATGCTCGGCTTGTGGAATGCCGATGCCCGAGGCGAACTTGTGCCCACGGACCTTCGCGAGACCCTCGCACGGCAGACGGGGATGTATCGAATCACGCAGAAGATCACAGACGAGCAGGCGCACGCGATGATCGGAAAGCAGTGCTCGCGCTGCTTGAAGACGATGCTTTGGAAAATCGACGCCGGACAGCCAATCGCGAGTCTCCCTCCCGAGAAGCACGAGCGCGCGGCCTTTCCGCTGCTATGCCGTGAAGCGTGCAATTTACTCGTCGGGCTCGCCCGCGGTGTTGTGAAGGATGCCGAGCAAAAGGCCGCAAAACAAGTGAGTCTGTGATTTGCCGCAAGCGGATAACCACTCCAGCACGCTTGCGACCAGTCACCATTCACGAGCCACCAGTCACCGCCGGATTGCTCAAGCCGTTGCCATCACCTCACGACTGACAAAGTATAGTCTCGCGAGCGCCTTCGTTCCAGACGAAGGGGGCGTTACATCTCCGCGATTTCGGAGATCGCCGGAACATCAACCCAAACTGGTGGAGTGCATACGGCAGGGGCGGACACGAACTGAAACTCCGCGTTGCTGGAAGCGCTTGATGACGCAGCTTGGATCCGCGCAGTGAATTCCTCCGCACTCTTCGCAAGGCCTTTCTCCTGGACGTCAACCACCAAGGACTGAACAGCCTGACTCGCAGTCGCCAATTTATCCACCGTGCCACCCTGTTGCCAGAATGCAGGACGCGTGAGCGCAAAATTTACGCCGGCGGCAAGCAATGCGACAGCCGCAGCGCGGCGTGTAAAACCGGACCATGTCCATGCAGGAACGGCAAGCACGCGATTCCGCTGTGCATCATTGAGAGTAAAACCCGGATCCTCCTCAAGCTCCAGGCCTTCTTTGAGCATTTCGGACAGGTCGAGCATTCTGTAAACGTCGTTCCGACATTCTTCAGAAATCCCGAGCATGCTCTCAACATAGAGCCGCTCGTTTGGCGGCAACTCGTTGAGTGCGTAGTCTGTTAAATCCTGATCTGATACTTTTCCTCTCATTGTTTTGGTCCTAGGAGGCCGCTTGTTTTGCCAAATAGATGATCTTCTCGTCTTTTTCGTCGCGCTCAATTTTGGTGCGAAGATTGCGCATCGCTGCGTTCAAAATGAATCCCACATTCCCGACGCTGAGGCCGGTGATGGTGCTGATTTCCTGATAGCTGTGGTTGCCATGGAAACGGAGTCGAACGACGTCCTGCTGGTTGCGGGGCAGAGTCTTCACGTGCTCCATGAGCCTTGTGACTTGCTCGCGACGCGCCATTTCCTGCAACGGTGTGACGCTATCCACACGGCGATGCTCGAATTCCTCGTGCTCCACGTAAATGTAGCGGTCTTCTTTCTTGAGCGACTTCAGCGCGCAGTTGCGGCAAACGGTGAAGAGCCACTGCGAAAGATGCCCTTCAATATTGGCCTGCTCCTGCGTGTGGAGGCGCATGAAAGTTTCCTGCACGGTGTCTTTTGCCCGGTCGAGATCCTGCAGGATGCTCAACGCGTATTGCAAGAGCGGACGCTCGAAACGCTCGAGAGCGCTCTGGACCCATTCGGATTTTTTCGTGGCTTTGGATTTGAACATATTGGATGTCTGAGTTGAAGACCCGGAGGTCTGGTTTTTCTTTAGGAGAATGTGAAAGTTTTTTTACGGCGCTACTTTTTCGCAGCTTCGTTGGCGAGATTCAACAGGTATTGTTCGACCATTGCGCCGTATTCGGCCGGATACTTTTCGCCGCGTCCCTGCTGGATTGCGTCGCGTTCGCGGGGTGGCAACCCGAGGAAAGTCGCTTTCTTTAACGCAGCCTGACGGGCCTCTCGTTCGACGGCCTGCGGATCGCTGCCGGCCTTGTAGTCCTCGGCCCCCTCACCAGGCGGCTGGTTTGCGGCGGTCTCTTTTTTGCCCTGCCCGTCGCCGCGTCCGGGCTTCTGGCCTTTCCCTTTCATGCCGGGGCCGGGCTCCTGCCCTTCGCCCGGTTGCTTTGCCCCTCCGGCTTGTTGCTGGCCGATTCCGGCCTGCTGCGCAGCCATCGCGGCAGCGGCTTGCGCGAGTTGCTGTGCGGCTTGTTGCGCAGACTGCTGGGCCGGAGCGTTCTGGCCCGCAGCGGCCTGAGCTGCGCCATCGGCCGCCTTCTGCGCGGCCTGCTGGAGTTGCTCCGGCATCATCGCGGCTTGTGCAGCAGCCTGGGCTGCCTGCTGTGCGGCCTTCGCGAGTTGCTCGGAAGCCTGCTTCATCGCCTGTTCGGCTGTTGCACCTTTCGCCGCCGCCGCATTTGCGAGGGACTTCTGCGCGGCATTCACATCCTGGAGTGCTTGCTGGATTTGATTCGCCAACTTCGCCATCTCTTCCGGCGTCATCGGCATCTCATTGCCCATTTGCTTCATCGCCTCGGCGAGTTGCTGGCCCATCGAATTTTTCGCCGCCATCATTTTCTCGATGGCACGTTGCGCAGCCTCCCGGGCTGGGGCAGCATTTCCCGCATCAAGCTCGGCGCGCGCCGCACCCATGTCGTTCATCGCGTCACCGAGCGCCCGTGCCGCGGCCAGCTCCAATGCCCCAAGCGAGCCTTTGTATTCCTCGGTCATTTCCTGAATTGCGGATTGCGCTTTTGCCAGCCTGGCTAATTCCTCCCTGGCCCGCGTCGCGCCCAGAGCCTTCGCCTTCGCCGCATCCAAGTCGATCGCCTGCTCCTGCTCGATGAGCTTCGCGAGCCGGGCGAGCGCCGCCAGTGCATCTTCCGCCTGCTGCTTTGCGGCTTCTGTCTTCGCCATTTCCTTTGCGATTTCCTCTGCGGCTTTTGCGAGCTGTTGCGCCGCCTGCGCTGCTTCCTCGCGGCCTTTGGCATTGTCCGCCGCAGCCATCGCCTGTTCGCTCTTCTGTGCATCAGCGGCTGCGGCCTTCAACGCCTCCATGGCTGCGGGCGCGAGCTCTGCCGCACGCTCGGACATACGTTCCGCACGGCGTGCCGCGTCGGCTTGCTGTTGTCGGTTTGGAGTCTCGTTCTTTGCGATGGCGCTTTCCTCGCGGGCGAGGTTCTCGACGGAACTTTTCAGCATCTCAAGATTCTTCGTCTTGTCGCCGCCGCGGGCTGCGAGCATCTCGGCCTCTTCGGCACGGGCGCGGATTTCGTCGCGGGCTGCGGACATCTTTTCGATGGTCGCAGTTTGTTTCGCTGCGGCCTCCGGCGCGTTCATCGCCGTCAATGCTGCCCGCGACTCCTGCATCGTTTTGTTCGCAGACTTCAGCGAATCGAGAACCTTTGGCATGTCAGCAAGCTCCTGAGCGAGGAAATCGTTCTTCATCGCGAGGTCACGCTGCTCGTCTTCCAGCCGGCCTAGCACCGCGCTGTTTTGTGTCTGCTGCTGATTAAATTTCGCGGCAAGTTCAGGGTCCTGTTTCGCCTGCTCGGATGCCTGCGCGACCGGGTGGCGCAGGGTGGATTCCTTCACTGCCTTTTGCTCGTCGATCAGCTTCGCAAGCTCCGACTCCGCCTTGCGCAGGGCCTCCGCACCGATCTCACGCGGCGCTACGGCACGTGCGATTCGGCGCAGCTCGTCGCGCGCGGAAATTTCCTTCTCCAAGGCCTGCGGGACTTGTCCGAGCTTTAACAATTCCGCCGCCGCCTGCGCATCGGCCTCCGTCTTTTGGACCTGTGCCGCGTGTTGCTCACCGCCGAGTTTTTTCAATCGCTCCACCGCGAGTTGCACCTCCTGGGCAATCGCGGCCTGCTCGCCTCGCTGCACTTCGGTCTGTGCGATCTTCACCGCGTCGGTATTCCCAGACGCGCCGCGAGTCATTCTCGCCAATTGGATGCCATCGCGAAGGTTGCGCGCCTGCCGGTCGGCGAGTTCATTGAAACGCTTGGCCAGCTCCGCCGCCTCGCCCTGCCGCGTGTGGGCTGCCAATATGCGCTCCATCTCCACAGCGATTCGCTTTTGCACGGATGATGCATCCGCCACCGTTTGCGAAGCGGCCCCGCGATCCTCCACCACGCGCGCCTTTTGCAGTAAATCGACGACCGTCCGCATCTCATCAACGCTCAACCGATCCAGTTGTCCCCGGAGCGCTTTTACCGTCGCCGCATCCGCGCCACCGAGTTGATTCCGCTCATACTCTCCGAGCATCGCGTCCAGCGCGGTGACGAGCGTTTTTGCCTGCGCGCTGATCTGCTCCTGTCGCTGCTCCGCCTCGCGAATGGGCTCGGGAGGCAATGGCGCGGAAAGCGCAAAACTGCCCGAGGATGCGAGAAGGAGACTGGTGAGACGGAGCGATGGATGAGTCACGGTGAAGTCTTATACACAGTCCGGCTCTGTTTGTCTTGAAGGAAAATCGCCCATCGATCCCCCTGCCCCGGACCACCCATGCGCCTCGCCTTGAGGACGCCGAAGCCCTTGGAGATGCGCGAAAGGAAATCGTCCGAAGATTAACGGATTCCCGGCGGGCGAATCTCCATTGCGCCGCTCCCGTTGACCGTCGGAAAGAATCCAAACAGGCTGTTGTCGAGTTGATTGACGATGCCCCGCAGCGGGACGGCAATCGTTGCGCCCGGCAATACGATGCTCCCATTTGCAACGCCCGTCTTTGGATCGATGCGGAGCGTGGGTGATGGAGTGAGCCCCGTCGCCCCGAAGGCCCAAATCGCACCGGGCGAAAGCACCGCGCTGCCGGAAATGAGCGAGGTAAAATCGGACGCATTAAATATCACACCATAGTTCAGCGAAGGGAGCGGCAAGTCTGCGCCATTTGGCGACGTGTAGGTCTGCGCAGAAACCGTGAGCGTTCCGACGTGCGGTTCGGGAAACGAGGGACTCGCAATCCCTTTCGGGCGAAGCCAGAGCAGTTCGCCATCGCCGGGATTCCCCGTCCCGACAGCAAATCGCATCACGCCTGAAAGCAAGCCCCGGCCATCGTGGACTGCGGAATAAACCGGCAGTTCAAGCATCGAGTTCACCGTCGCCACCGTTCTCCATTTCACACCGTTTCCGAGCACTCCGGCGAGGCGTGCTTTTCCATTTGGGAGCACCGACGCACTGGCGTAGCCGTGGCCTTCCGTGGCCGCCCAATCGGGCGAAGAGCGCAGGGAAATGGTCATCAACCCCGCCAGCGGACACGGATTTGCGGCACTGAACTTTGACCGGCGCAGCGTGAATGCTTCTGCGAGTGGAAGCCCAGGAAGGTCGATCCCAATATCTCCGCCACCGGGGCCCGCAAGACGCAAGCCTGCTGCTGAAAAGCGCCTCGGCCCATCGATGATGATTCCGCCGCCGGAAATATCGCCCGTGATTGCCGTGTCATCGTCCGGATTGAACGTGAGGAACAAATTCGAGACGACACCTTCGACGCCACTGGGAATGGCGACGAAGTAGTTCCCCTCGGCAGTGAACCGCCCTTTCAGCCGGGTCTTCACCGTCCCTCGTTGAATCACTGCGGTGAAAAAACTATCCTTCGTGAGCGAGACCGTAAAACGTCCGCGGTCGGCGGGCTTGGCCGATTCCAGCCCAAGCAATCCGACGTAGGTTCCCGGACGCTCGTTGCGAGGAGTCGGACTAAAACTGGCGGTGAGGTCCATATCGCGATCCACAACAACCGACAGAACCGGCGTCCTGACTTCACCTTTATCCAAGCCTGACCAACCGATGAAAATATTCCCCGGCGCGGGCTTCGCCGTGACCGTAATCGCGGTGCCATTACGCACGATGTTCTCGCCAAGCAGAGCGCCGGAAACTGAACCCTGGCCGAAAACGCTAATCCGCAATGTGCGGGACAAAACGACCTGCACCGAACGGGTAACCACGGGCGATTGCGAGCCGACGGGCTCGTTGGCTCGGAACGAAATCGAATTACTTCCCGACCGGAAACGCGCCTCTGTATCGAGCTCCACGCGCCAGCCGCTTTCGGTCAACTCGCCGTTCTGCCACGGCTCCCCATTGATGGAATACTCCACGCCCTCGATTCCGTTTGGATGGTTTGCCTTGCCCGAAAAGGTCACTCCGCCGCGCCCGAGCCGCGCATTATTCTGGGGAGAGAGCACCGTGAGGACCGGGCGCGGACCATCGTCAAACGCCGCACGAACGCGCAACCGGAACGTCTTGTTCACCACCTGGTTTGTTGAGTCGTTCATTTCAACCTGCACGACATTGTCGCCCGCCACTGTGGGCCGCCCGGAAAGCATGCCCTCCGGTGACAACACGATTCCAGGCGGAAGTCCGGCGGCGACCCAATGATAAGGAGCCACACCATTTTCGGCGTTGAGTTGCACACTGTAATCGCTCTTGCGCCGAGCGCTCGGCAGCCCCGCAGCAGTTGAAATCCCGAGCGCGTCCGGATCTTGATCGGGGGCATAAAGATTCGTTTCAGGAATCAAACCGTCCGTGACACCCGGACCTCGCCAAGCGAGGTACACTTGCGCATCGCCAAATGTTTCCACCAAGTCCAATTGCATCGGCACCAGTTGCCCCGCCGACAAAAAGACAGTCACCGAAACCTCGTCGGGGGTGAACTTCTCCTCCAACTCCGCGGTTTCACCGCCGACCGTTAGAGACACGCGCGAGGTCGTATTCACGACCACGGTGTATTCCCCGGTCCTTGCGGCACGAAGAAATCCCGTCCACCGGACCGAGTAAGGCTGGGCGGAAATGCCCTCGATCGGATCGCTCCCAAAAACGAAATCGATCTGCGGATCGAGCCGAGTGATCGCACTGCCCGTGAAATCCTCGGTGGAGTAATACTGACCAAGCAAGCCCGCGCCGATTCCCGCTCCCGGAGGGCGGACAAGGACGACATTTGCATTCGTGTCCGATACCGCCCCGCCGTCATCCACCGCTCGGGCAATCACGTCGTGATTCCCGGTGGATGCGCCGGTCCACATCACCGAAAATGGCGCGTCGAAATCCTCGCCGACCAATTGCTCGCCATCAAAGAACTGCACTTTCACCACCGAACCATCGCTGTCCGCCGCATCAGCCGTGAGCGTGATCGCCCGGGGCTGCGTGAACGACGCACCATTCGCCGGTGCCAGCAAAGTGATGGAAGGCGGTGCGTTGAAAACACCGGCCCCACCCGGCGTGGGACCGCTGGCAAACCAGTTCTGAGGGTCGTCACTAAAATCCGCTGTCGCCAGCAACTGGAGCGATGGCCCCGCACCGGCTGCACCGGGCGGCCACGGCTGGTGGTCGTCATACCTCACGCTGTCCACCACGATGAGACTCGGAACGCCAAAAGAATCCGCCGGGCCGGGCTTGCGAATCTCCACGCGCTCTCCGCTGTTTTGCAAGATCCCAAGCGCAGCACCAAAGACCGACACCTCCGGCGGCACGCTGTATCTCGCGCGAAATTCCGGAGGATCGAGCGAAGTGACGATCCCCAACGCACCACCCGCGATTTCCGAGCCTGCCGGGAAAACGAAATCCAGCCCCGCAACACGCCAGCCTTCCATCGGAATTGATGCGCCGGTGTTGTTGCGAAGTTCGATAAACTCATCGCTCACGCTTCCCGAGGGCGACGGCTCGTAGTGAATCTCGGTGATCTGGATATCCGGCCTCCGCGGGCCGCTGTTCGCAGCCCCAAGTGTGATACTGGTTTGCGCGACAAATCGCTCCTGGAAGTCACCTGTCTCATGACGTCCGAAACTCACATCCGCATCGCTCGCGCCAAACTTAAAGCCGTGGAAATAGCCCGTCAGATTGCCCTCAGCATCCGCGGCAAACAGCCATGCACTATCGCCCGTCGCATCGAGACCAAAACTGTTGCCGCCGGATCCGGGAGTCGGGTTGAACTGCAGCTCGGTGTAAACGAGAAATCCACCTGCGGCGATCACACTTCCTGACGGGAGCCGGTATTTTTTTGGCACTGCGGAATTGTCACTGAGCCACCAACCCGAAACATCCACCGACGATGCGGAAGCATTCAGGATCTCGATCGCGTCAGGCTGCGCTGTCGCACTGCGGGAGCGGACTTCATTGACGAGCACAAGCGGGCGCACGACCAGTGGCTCCGCGGCTCCGGGCGAACCTCCGGGCTGGGCCGATGCAGACCAGTTCGTGCCATCATTTTGCTCCCCCGTTCCGCGATACGCGATCGAAAACCCGAGCCCGTCCGCCGTGATTGGCCACGGGACTTCATCATCATAAGTCACCGAGAGAATGACCGCACCGTTCGCTGCAACGATGGAAATTTCCTCACCACCGTTATCGAGTTTTCCTTCGTAAATGCCGTTCGCCGTCCGCCCTGGATGCGCCTCGGTAAAGCGGGCTCCATTTCTTGCAAGAACGTAAAAAGCGCCAGGTTGAATTTTAGTGCCCGCCGGAAACTCGAACGTGAGCCCCGAAAGAAACCGAAAGCCGCCGAGATCGACCTCGACCGGGCCTACGTTTGTGAGCTCCAAAAACTCGTATTCGTCTCCGGACACCGCGCCCACGGCTGGCGGATTGTAGTGAATCTCCGAAATCCGCAGACCGGAGACATCATGCACCGGCAGAAACTCCGCGCGGGTCATTGCGCTCCAATTCTCGCCCTGCCGCACGCGGGCGCTCACCACGACGCGGCCGCTCAACGCGATCGGCGCGGCAAATGCCCGCGCCTTCGCCGAAATCGCACCACCGATCTTCCGGGGATCGCTACCATCCACAGTGTAATAGATCGTACCCGTGGATGTCGTCATGCCCACAGTCGCGCCCGGCTGAAACTCCCCGCCAAACTGGCTGAATACCGGAGCCGGAGTAGCAGGATAGAGCCCCGCAGCGCGAAGCTGGCCCAAGATCATATCCCCACGCTTCGGCAGATACTCGTTCAAAACATAGTCGCACGCCGTCAGCCATGTCGCGCGGGTGTAGAGTTCCAAAGCCCCGGTCCCTCCAAAATTCCAGACGGAGAAATCGCCCCATCGCGCGGACTCACAGACCACAGCCCGGTCAATTTGGGCCATCAACGCCCGCCAGCGGCGATCTGCATTGTCCGGACTCATCAATCCGTCATTGAAGAAAAAGCGATGCGCATAGTCCGCCACCCGCAGACGAAACTCCGCATTCATCCGCAGCGCCTCCCACATGTGCCACGGCGTCGTGGAGGATGCCTCAAGGTCCGTAAACGGCTTTGGATTTGGCGAAGGGTCGATGAACACATCGCCGACATCGCCCATCGAAATCTCCGTGTCGTGACTCAGAAAACGCATCCCGAATTTCCCCGTGCGGCTCTTGATCTGAAACCAATTATTTTGAGTGCCATGATCGGCAGGCGTATCCCGCACCCCCAGCCACGAACCCACGAGCATATACATGATCACGCTGTCCACATCCACGAGCGGCTCAAACTTTGGATTGCGCGTGCCGTCAGCGTTCAGCCCCTGGAGCTTCTGGTAGGCTGCATTGCTTCCCAAACCCTTCTTCGCAAAAGCGATGGCCCGCTCCCATCCACTGATATCGCCCTGGGTGACCTCCCCTTTATTGATCACATCGTAATCCTCCGGCTTGCCGCCGAAATACGTCGCCGCGAAATCCCCTTCGGGCCGCTCCTCGGTGTTCGACATCCCCCAATACTGACCATTGATGTAAACGTGATAGAAACTCCCGCGCGTACTCGGAAATCCAGCCAGGCGCACCGTGTCCCGCAAGAACTGATCCTGAATAAAACGCGTGCTCGCATCGTGCGTCAGATGCCACGAAATGATCTGATCGTTGCGAATATCGAACTTCGCAAAACGATTCGCACCATCCTCGCCGAAGAACTTTCCGTCGAGCGTGTCGTCGCCATATTTCCCACGAAAAAAGATGCGGAACGAATGCTTCGGGTTTGCCTGATCCCGACTCGCCCCGCCGCGCATGCGCATCCCGCCCGGCTGTGTAAATTCAAGCCCGCCGTTTGGATCAATCAGTTCCAGCGACATCGGTCGCTCCCACGCCAGGCCCTGCTCATAAGGGTTCGCCCAGATTCCGGTATCCGCGTCATAAAGATCCTTCAGATCGCACACGAGGGACAGCGTAGGAATGCTGCGAAGATCGTTCTGAATGGTGTCCCGGTAGAGCGGCGAGTCCACGACTTCCGGGTCCATTCCATAATCGAGCCCAAATGCTTCCTGCGGTGGCACCGGCCATCCGCCCGCCGGGGTCTCACCGTTTGGAGACTGCCGGATCACATCCGCGGTGAAAATATACGAGGCCGTTGTCACCGGCGAAGTCAGATAGTCCGCTTTCACCGTCACCGCCCGAACAACAGTCGTTTTACTGACCGTAATCGGCGCGCTGTAAACGAGCCCCGAGGAATCCGTCGGCGCGGTTCCATTGAGCGTGTAGCGGATCGACGCTCCAGCGGTGTCCGTCGCCATGACGAGATTGAACGGCGAATTTTGAAATCCGTGCTGCCGGTTAAACTTCGGCGCAAGCGCGATATCCATGAATGCGGCACTGTTCGGAAGCTCCGGCGTCGGTGTCTGAAAGAAGCGGCGTTCGCCCGCAGCCACGCCGTACGAAATGCCCTGTACTTGGGCGGGAAAAGCCAGTTCCGAGGCCACAGAGCCATTCGGGCGCACCAGCGCGAGGTACTCTCCACCGGATGTCAGACTGAAATTCGCATGCAAGAAAGCACCCGATGTCCGGTTTTTGCCGGAAGCGAAAACCACGAAGAACTCACCGGCTGGAATGCTCGCGCCGGTAATCTTCCACTTCTGTGGAACCGCGGCATTGTCCGTGAGGCTCCAGTTCGCAAGATTCACAGTGGTCGCACCGGTATTTTGCAGCTCTATCCAGTCAGGGTATTCGCCGTCTTCGTCAGAAACGACATTCTGCCCGGCCGCCATGATCTCCGAGATGATGACGGTCTGCGCGACTAGACCCGGCGCGGCAACCAGACAGATGAACGCAACAACAGTGGCAAAGAATCGAGAAACAAAACGCATGGAGTGAAGGGCGCCAAATGACGCCCGGAAGCGCCACAGTTCAACCTATAAACGACATGCCGAAACTTTCGCTAAGGAGCCCATCCTTAAACTCGATTACCGCTGAGGTTCCTGCGGACGGACGGAAACTACCGCGCTGCGGTTTTCTTTTCGATCTGCTTCTTCACATACACCGTGCCCCATCCGTCTGCGGGCGAAAAGAGTGCGCGCACCGTGATTTTTGCGTCGGACTTTTGTCCGGGCGGGAGACGCAGCGAATACATCGTGTTTGCACCGGACATCGGGCTGCACGAGTGCAAATCTGCGGAGACTTCCCGCCCGTCGGCGAACAGTCGCACGTTCATCACCTTCGGGCTCGAATAGCTGTTGTATTTAAACATCACGAACACCGGGCCGGCCTCGCTGATGTGCTTCGTCGCGTCGAACTCCATCTCATGCCAGCCCTCGGTGATCAACGGCGCGGCCTTGATCTCCTTGCCGCCCCATCCGCCAATGCCGGCCCACTCGTCCTTGTTGAATGTGGCCACGGGTTCCGCACGCGAGAGGACCACACCTCCGCTGTCCGCGCCGCCCGCCGCTGTCGCGCGGACGATGTATTTTGCACCGGGCTTCGGCTTCGGCACACGCACCGTGGAGACCGCGGGCTTCAGCGATGCATCGGCAGTCTCCGCCCCGGTGTCGGCATTGAGCTCCGCGCTGTCTTCGAAAATTCGCACGGCCTTCAGCGCGAGCGGCGCGCCTTCCATCCAGCGGAAGCTCAGATTCAGCGCGTACTCGCCCGTCGCTTTGGCCAGCATCGGCGTGATGTCCCACTCCAGCGTCTGCTCCCCTTCCTTGGCGAACTGCGCAGGCGTCCACACTCCGATCCGGCTCGCATCGCGGAAGTCGTGCTTCGATAGCAATCCCAGCAGCGCATCGGTCCGCGCGGGGTCGGGTGTTTTGTTTTCCGCAGCGCGTTTGCGAATCGTCGCGACAAGATCCGCGCGGGCGTCGGGGCTCTTGCGCGTCGCGTCGAGCACCGCTCCCGCGAGCATTTCCAACTGCTTCAAGTCATGTGCCGTCGCGAGCTTTTTCTGGAAATAGCCGGCGGCCCGTGCGCTGGCGTCATCGTCCTCGGCGACGAGCGCGAGCCATGCTGCGGAGGTGCCCTTGAAAATCGTCGAGTTATCCTCCACGACCGGCATCAGCGACGCAAATAGCGCCTCAAGTTGCGGTCGCTTTTCCGCAGGCGTCTTTGCCCACACGCTGTCGGCATCCACAGTTTTCGTCTTTGCTTTTTTCGACACCACGAGATTCGCATCCACCACGGCAGCCGCATCTTTTTCCGACATCCCGAGACCCGCGAGCTGGCGCGTGAGCCACGGCCTCCAGGCGGGATAAATGAGGTCCCACTGCTCGCCGTGCGGAACACTCGTAAACGACTTCGCAGTGGCCGCGGCATAGGCCACACGCTCCTTGTCGGTGTAGCCCGCGAGCAGCCGTTCTTTCTCAAACCGCCCGAGCAGGTCATTCATCACCGTCGGGTATTTCGGATAGGCTTTCAGAATGTCCGCAGCCATCGAACGCCAGACCCGCGCCGGTGCTTCCTTCCATTCCAGCGCCGCCGTGATGCGATCGTGCCACGCGAGATAATGCATCGGGTCGGCCGTCGTCGCAGCCGCGAGCACTTCGGCGGATTTCGCCGCATCTTTCCCCCTCCATGCATTCGCGAGAAAGCGCAGCCGCTCGGCATTCGCAAAACCCGGCGACTCCACCGCCGCGCTCACCATGTTGATATTTGCCGAGTAGCGCGACATCCAGAATCCCTGCTGGTGCGAGTCGTAAGTCTCCATCCAGCCGCTCACAAAATTCCCGCCCGCCCACGTCTTGTCATCGCTCTTCCAAACGTAAGCGCAGTGCCCCGGCTGCCCCACGGTGAATGCCGGCGCGCCGTGCGCATTGGCGACCGTGGAGTTCATGTGCGAGATCATCCCGCAAACGCCGCCGTACTCCATCGCTGTGCTGAGGTCGTTGCGTTTCTTGTCGTAGTAATCCGAGCCCTGCACCGTCTTGCCGCGATAGTTGTCCAGCCGGTACCCGATGAGCAGATGCCCGTAGCTCCCCACGCCGGCCTGCGTTTTCTTATCCTTCGGCGTCGCGTCCTGCGCCCACTCCAGCTCATCGTTTCCGCGGCCATCGGCATGCACCGTGAGCGCCAGTTCAAACGGCAGCGCCTTGTCAAAATACGGCACGAGTTGTCCCGCCGCATGACTCTGCCGGAAAAAATCAAACCGCGCCTTTGGAGTGGAATGCGGCCGTGGTTCCGCAAACGCCGTCGCACATGCGACGGCCACGCGACGCCACAACCCCGCATCGTGCGACTCGGAGTATTCGCGAAAAATATCCCGCCAGCCTTCCAGTCCATGCGTCCGCTTTTTCGCAAGCCGGAACACACCCGCGACGCCGTGATAATCCTCCAGCGCCTCGCGATTCGACAGCAGCCATGTGAGAAACTCCCGGCCGCCATCACCAGCCGCAACCTTTGCCAGCGCATCCGCCTCCGGCCCGAGCACGTCCTGCAAAAACTGCCACTGCGCAAGCGCCAGCGCCGTCACCGGAGCCTGCACCTTCGCCAGTTGCGCCGGCGGCAACTCCACGCGAAGCCGCTCGCCCAGCGCATCGCGCCAGCCCGCGAAATCCCCTGCGGCGACCGCCTGTTTTGTAAACGAAGCCCACGCTTCCACCGACCCCGAGACAGGCGACGGCGGCGCGACCGCGGCAAACGCAGGCGCGACGATGGAGATGGATACGGCGAGAAACAGGACGGCTTTCATTAACGCACATTTGCCCGCAAATCGGCAGCCCTGCCAGCGGAATCATTTCCGGTATTTGGAAACCGGACCCACCCCGCGAGGTGAAAATGGAAAGACTGGATGTTTACCGCCGGGCTCGCAGCAGCGGCACCAAGTCTACTTCCCCGCCGGGCCGATATATTCGCGGGCGATGATGAGGTTGTCGAAATAGACGGTGTTCACCGGGTTCTTCGTCCAGCGATCTGTGACGTAACTTTCGAGCGTGAGCGCGTTCGCTTTGAGACCCTCCGTTTTGCGCCAGTTGATGCCGCGCCAATGCCCGAGAAGTTTACCATCGATCCACATCGCCTGCTCGCCGTCTGGCTTGTCGGGCGTGTTGTGCTTGAGCATGAACTCGGCGCAGATCCACCGCTCCTTCGCAATGGTCGCGGGCGGTTCGGGCATGAATTGATTACCCCAATACTTCCCGTCGCGCGAAGCTTCCATCCCGTGCCAGTAGCTGTAGAAATTCCACCTCCCCGGCGGCGGCAATTTCGCCCAGTCGCCCCACGGTTCCAAGG
The DNA here is from genome assembly GCA_043755735.1 of Verrucomicrobiaceae bacterium. GTDB lineage: Bacteria > Verrucomicrobiota > Verrucomicrobiia > Chthoniobacterales > Chthoniobacteraceae > SXWH01. The sequence continues at coordinate 19,737 of JAYUSJ010000028.1, forward strand.
CGGTGGAAAAACGGTCGTCGCCGGCGGGTTTTTTCCCGGCTCCGCCAAAACCGCTCCATTTGTCGCCGCCGCGCAGACCTTTGTTTGCGCGGAGCGTGACGAAGTGATGCACGTAGTCGCACTTCGCATCGAATCGAACGTAGAAGCGCACAAACACGGTCTCTGCAGGCTCGAACCATTTCGTGAGTCCATCGCCTTGATTCTTTCCGAGCACCGCCTCGACCTTCATCGCACGCTTCCCGCATTCCGGAACATCGACCGGCGCAAAGCTCAGCGCCTTCCCCTCGCCCGCTCCGTTTTCGTCCCAGCGCGCGCCGAGTTCGCCGTCCTCGAAATTGTCCGCAAAAATCACCGCAGGATGCGCCGCAGCGTTGGCGTCCGCCTTCAGCTTCGCCGCGAAACCAGGGCCGTGCGGCAGCTTACTTTCGGCGGCAAAGTTTGGGAATTTATCCCCCGCGATTGCGGAACCGGTGAGTGCGAAGATTACGAGCGCTTTTATCATCCATGTGTAAACCTGCCGAACCCCTGTCTTACAAAGCGTTTTTCGTCGCCTTCTCCTCGCGCTTTGCGGTCTCCTTGTCCATGCGATCGGCGCGCTCGGTGTCGCCGGCTTCGCGCCAGCACGCCGAGACCACGTGGGCTGCAGTGGCCTGGCTTTTCACCTCAAAGAAACCACCCGATTTTGTCTCCACGTGGCGCTCGTAAATCCGCTCCAAAAAGCGACCCGGCACTCACCTCTGAGCGAGCGGATGAGCATCCGGTTTTCATGCGTCGCCGGACAATTCAGGAGCGTTTCCCTTTCCATCATCCGCCGAACCATGCCATGACGATGGACGGATTTTTCCTACTCGCACACTTCATGCAAAATTTTGACTACGTCATCGTCGGCAGCGGAATCGCCGGCCTCAGCTTCGCCCTCAAGGCTGCCCGCCACGGCACGGTCGCCATCGTCACGAAAAAGGAAAAGGCGAACAGCAACACGGCATGGGCCCAAGGAGGAATCGCGTCGGTGACCGACCAGACGGATTCGTTTGACGCACATGTAAAGGACACGCTCGTGGCCGGGGCGGACTTGTGCGACGAGGCGGTCGTGCGGAGTATTGTGGCGGACGGGCCGGAGCGGATTCGCGAGCTGATGGAAATCGGCGTGCAATTTGACCACCATGCGAACGGACAGCCCGACTTGACTCGTGAAGGCGGGCACAGCGCCCGCCGAATCCTGCACGCGCGGGATGCGACAGGTCGCGAGATCGAGCGGGCGCTCCTGGATGCCGTTGCGGCGGATGCGCGGATTACGCTGCTGGAAAACCACATGGCAGTGGACTTGATCACGCACCGCAAGCTTGGCCTCGGAGCGGTGGAGGATCGCGTGCTCGGGCTGTATGTGCTGTGCGAGAAAACGGGTGCGGTGCTGACCCTCCGCACCGACCGCGTGGTGCTCGCGACGGGCGGTTGCGGCAAGGTTTACCTTTATACCACGAACCCGAACATCGCCACGGGCGACGGTGTCGCGATGGCGTGGCGCGCCGGAGCAAAGGTGGCGAACATGGAGTTTATCCAATTTCACCCGACGTGCCTTTTTCACCCCAGCGAGCGTAACTTCCTAATCACCGAGGCCATCCGTGGCGAAGGCGGCAAGCTCATCGACCGCGACGGGGTCGAGTTCATGCCGCGCTACGATGCGCGTGGCGCGCTTGCCCCTCGCGACATCGTCGCACGGGCGATCGATGCGGAGATGAAGCGCACCGGTGCGGCATGCGTGTATGTGGACATCACGCACCGCGGGCCGGAGTTCATCCGGGCTCATTTCCCGACGATCTACGAGCGGTGCCTCGGACTCGGCATCGACATCACCAAAGCTCCCATCCCCGTGGTGCCGGCGGCGCACTATCAATGTGGAGGCGTGCAGACGGACGACCACGGTGCGACGAGCCTGCGCGGACTCTACGCCATCGGCGAAGTCGCCTGCACAGGCCTGCACGGCGCGAACCGTCTCGCCAGCAACAGCCTGCTCGAAGCCGTCGTCCTCGCCCACCGCGCCGCCACCGCGCTCGCGACATGGCAGCCCGAGAAGGAGCCGCATTTGCCCGCCCTCCCGGCTTGGAAAAGCGGACGCGCAAACGACGTGGACGAGCTCGTGGTCATCTATCACAACTGGGATGAAATCCGGCGACTCATGTGGGACTACGTCGGCATCGTTCGCACGGACAAACGGCTGCAACGCGCTTCCACGCGGCTCCAGCGACTGGCGGAGGAAGTGGACGAGTTTTACTGGGACTTCAAAATCACGACGGACCTTTTGGAACTGCGCAACCTCGTCACCGTCGCATCCATCATCGTGGACAGCGCCCTTCTGCGCAAAGAAAGCCGCGGACTCCACTACACCCTCGACCATCCGGACCAGAGCGAAATCTATCGCCGGCCCACCATATTGCAGCGGTAACGAAATAAGGCCGGAGACGCGCACCACTTTCACGCCCCTTGGCGGCGGCTGCTTTGCGCTCGACTTCGAATACCCGGCGGGGTTTGTTTGGCCGTAGCAAACGACCCTGAACTTTGCACGCCGACTCCTATGAAACTTAAGAAACACACTCTTTTCATTCTCTTCTCATTTCTTGTTTGCAGCCAGGCTTTCGCCGCAGAGTTACACCCGGCACTGAAGCGAACCGCAGAGGAATACGAAAAGGCGCAGAAAGCGGCTGACGCCTCGGTCGCCGCGCAGACGAAAATGGCACGCGACCAGTATCTCGCGGTATTGGGTGCGGCACGAAAACGGGAGGAAGCAACCAAGCGCCCGGCGGGAATAGCCGGCATCGACGCGGAAATTGCGGCTGTGAAAGCGGGACCGATTGAGGGCACTCCACCTGCGCAACTGCCGGCCGACCTCGGCACATATCGCGACCGTTTCATATCCGACACAAAGCGGGCTGCGGTATCGAACGATTCGGTGAGGAAGCACTCGACCGACAGCTATCTCAAGTGGCTGTCCGGCATGGAGGCCGCGGTAAAAGGAAAGGACGAGGCGTTGGTGACTGCGATCCTCGCCGAAAAGAAGCGCATCCTCGCCTTGTCCCAGAAGAAGGAACCGGAAACAAAGTGAGGCTCTAACAACCTCGGCTTCGCCGTGAAAACGGTGAAGAATGCCTTCAGAGTGCGTGATTGCCGCTCTCTTGCGAGTTCGTTCGATTCCTCAAAGACGCACTTTTTGCGACCCCGCATCTGGCGGACTCCGGGCGCATTGTTCGCCGCCGCACCGACATGGCGAGCATTTTCAAAAAACCGAAATCCCCTTTCTACTTTGCCGCTTTTCGCGGCGCAAATGGAGAACGAGTTCAAAGGACGACGAAACAGCGGAACCGATCGGCTGCGCTTCGGACCGCGCAAGAGTGGGAGTCGCTGGCGACAAAGGGACGCTATCGCACACTCACAGAGGCGCAGGCGCGGCGGGTAGTTTCTGAAATCGTCGAAGTATCCACTGGCGAGTCGCTGCATTTTCACTCATGCGCCGACTGGTTTACCGAATGGCTGAGCGGGAAACGTGGGGCTGTGTCAGCGAATAGCCTCGCGAAATACGAGCAGGTGAGTGCGGACTTTCTCCGGCATCTCGGTGAGCGGTCGAAGCTCTCGCTGGCAGCGATTGGTCCGAAGGATGTTCGCTCGTTTCGCGATGCGCAAATGGTGTGTGGACAGTGCTTGGCAAGATGATGCGGTGCCCGACGGCGTAATGCATTGGTCTGGGGTACACACCCCATGGAGAACTCCGCCGGGATGATCGTAAAGTGACCTCATGCAAAATACGACTCGTACAACCCCACACACAACCCGGATGAAACATCTTCATTCCTTACTCATCCTTTCCTTCGTCGCGGTTACGATGTCCGCTTGCGTGGAATATGACTCCCGAGGATCTCACTCCAGAGGCCAGGTCCGCTCCCCTTTAAGCGTGTCCGTTGGCACGTATGGGGTGCTGCCCTCCGGCTACTCAGGCGATGCGTACCGCTACGGGAACCGTTATTATTACGGCGGGCTCTATCAACGCGGTAGCTACAACTATGGGGGCCGCTCTTATTCCGACCGCTATTACCATGGCGGGCAATACTACTACGGTGGCAACCATCGACACTACGGAGGCGGTGGGAACCAGTCGTACTCACCATCCTACCGCGGCGGATACCACGGGCATTCAAGCCGCCGTTAAGCGGCCTCCCTTCGGGTCGTGGGGCCAATCCTCGAAACGGGAAGCTGCAATCGGTTGCGAGCTTCACGGCGGCGAGCATAGCGCGAAAGGCCGTGGTTCAACAATGCAGGCTACAACAGAGAGTCTTCCAGCGAGGCAAATCCTCGTTCCTGCAAAATGATACGAGCATGGAGCGCGTAATCGCCTCTTCCTGGTGACTTTCTTCAGAGCGAAATTTTCGAGACATAAGCAACGACAGAAGAATGCAGTCTAATTCGCCTCCGGGCGTGCTCCACGATCACCGCGATTTTGCGGGAGAAGATGGAAGTGAATAGGCTGCTGCTCATTGTTTGGGTGAACCCCGTTCGCGGGGTATCAGTAATACTCTCGGATGTAGCCGTAGGCTTTGTCGAAAAGCTCCTGGTCGGTGTGCAGTTGGTATTTCCTCAGTGCCGAGCGGAGCGCCTGCTTGACTTCACGTTCTCCAGAACTCGTCGTCTGCCAGCCGTCGAAGCGGATTTGCCGCACGATGGCGTCGATGTCGGCGACGAGGCGCTCCACGATGACGTGCGTCTGCTTGCTCTTCACTTCGTTGAATAGCTCCGTCAGCGCAGCCAATGCGCGGTCCTGCTCTTCCACGGGGTCGGTCTGCTTTTCGGCTTCGACGGTGGAGTCGCGCCACGGGGAGTCTGGCATCCGGCGTTGCTGCGGTGCCGGGTGCCGGGAACTCTTCCGTTGGGTGAAAGGTCCAGTTTGCCGCAAACAATTGCTCCGTGACGGCGATACCAGCCGGGATGGCGCGGAACCGGGGCGAGAGCAGACAGTCGGCGTCTTTAGTGCGGACTTCGAGCGAGGCGTTGTCGCCGAAGAAGTAGTAGCCGGCGGCGAGACTGCCGATGACGACGAGGTTTTCCCGGCAATCGTCAGGAATGGCCGTCGCGATTTTTTCCAATGCTGAGCGTGGTGAAACGAGGCTCATAGCGTGTCCAGAACGAGATTCGTGAGGAACTCTTTGGCTTGGGATTCGAGCCGCATTTCGTGGAGGTCGAGCAGACATTCCACGGGGTCCGCCCATACGGACCCGTCGGGCGCTTTTTCAAAAAAGGTGTGTGGGTATCGCAGCGTGTGAATCACCAGCCGGGCGGGCTCATCGTAGCGGGCGGGCTTCAATGCCGGGTCGAGCTGGCGGAGGAATGCCAGGTCCAGCTTTCGCGTTAGGCAATGGATGGTGAGGTCGAGACGCGGCGTGCCGATGAGGTCGAGCGCCGGGTAGCGCCGACGGGCACCGAGAACGCCGCCAATCGCGATGTCGTCGGTGCGGACGCGCTCGAAACGAGAGACGAGGGATTCAATGGAGCGCGGCTGGCCGGATTGGTCGGCGAAACGGAGTGTCTGGCGCACTTTGTCGGAATTGGCGACGAGGCGGGACCATTCGTCCTTGGGGAAGGCTTTGAGTTCCACCCGTCGGTCGGTATGGCGAATGAGGTATTTTTCGAGCTTCTCCAGCGCCGAGGCGACGGTCGGGTAGGTGCAGCCAGCGGCCTCGGCGAGCCAGCGGGATGTGAGAGGACCGGCTTGCTTGACCCACTGATTGATGAGGATGCGGAGGATGTCGTAAAACGGCTCGGTGCTGCGATTGGCTCGGGGCGAGGCGATGGCAGCGCGTTCTTTTTCCACGACTTCCATGATGGTTCGCTGCGTCTCGATGTCGGGTGTTTCCGGCACTCCTTGGACACTCCCGTCTTTCACCACGCACAAGTTCAGGCGCTCCAAAACATCCGGGCGGAGAATCTTCGTCGCCCGAAGCCATTCGTCATGGAGGCGTGGCTGTGAGATTGCCGAGTCCACCAATACGAGAAATCCGCGAAATCCGGGGCGTTCGCCGAGAATATAGGCCAGCTTCACCAAAGCGGTATTGAGCGTTCGATGGGAGTCCACGCCCGTTTTCACCTCAAACAGGGAATTGCCAATTTCGGCATCCACTTCGTGGCGAAGCGTCGACTGCGGCGGTTTCTGCAAGATTGTCGGCATGGAAGTAACTTGCAGGTTTAATGTGAATCCTGCAAGTGAATATTGAAGCTGCAACTCGAAATTAAAGTCGCAACTTGATTTGAAAGTCGCGAGTTCATTTGGTGGCGAGAAGGGTTTGAAGCGACTGCCGGACGGCGCAGGAGCTTTCCAGCCACGCAGAAAGCGCCACAGGCAGCGCCGTGGTCGCACTCTCGGTGGCAGCATCGGTCTGCGCCTGAGTTTCCCCGCCGACATACAGCGGGATGCTCAGATTCCCCTCCTTCGCCCGGATTTCTTCGATGGGCACGACGCGAGTGAAGCCGGGCTCGTCTTTGAAGCCCTGATAGGCGCGGAAAACGCGCTGGAGGTGCTCGTCGGTAAGGAAGCTCTGGGCGCGTTCGCGGGTGACTTCGTTCACTGCGTTGATTAAGAGGATTTTTCCGCGCCGGGCCTTCGGCTTCTGCGTGCGGCAAACGACGACGCAGGCTTCCATGGGCGAGTTGTAGAAGAGGTTCGGGCCGAGGCCGAGGACGCACTCGATGAGGTCGGCTTCGATGAGCTTGCGTCGCATCTCCGCCTCCTCCTGCCGGAAGAGGACGCCGTGCGGCCAGAGGACGGCGCAGCGGCCGGTCTTGGGCTTGAGGCTTTGCAGGATGTGCTGCTGGAAGGCGTAGTCGGCGCGGCCCTGCGGCGGGACGCCGAAGACATTGCGCCCCCAAGGATCGGCGGCGAAGGCTTCGCGGTTCCACTGCTTGATGGAGTCGGACGGATTATCCTGCCTTCGGCACGCTCTGCGATCAGGCTTCGCATTTGGAGAGGCGCTATCGCGCCGGGCAGTGGCCAGCACGACATCGAAGCGCTGGAGGCGGTCGCCTTCGACGAGCTTCGGTTCGGCCAAGGTGTCGCCGCGCTCAATGCGGAAGTCCTCGATGCCGTGGAGGAAGCAGTTCATCCGGGCGATGGAGGAGGTCATCAGATTTCGCTCCTGGCCGTAGAGCTTCACGTTCCGCCATTCCTTCTTCTGATTCCGCAGGTGGGCGATGCAGGAGAGCAATCCCGCAAGCGCGGGACCGGCGCCGCAGGTGGGATCATAGACGGACTCGCCGGGCTGCACGTCGAGCATCTCGGTCATGAGGTGGACGACGGTGCGGTTCGTGTAGAATTGCCTCACTTCGTTCGCCCTTCGGGCAGCCTGCGGCTGGCTATCTCCGCTGCGCTCCGGTTCGGCGGCGGTGTGGCCGGAGTCGTCGGCGAACTTCTTGATGAGATGTTGATGAGCGCCCCCGCGCTCACCCTTCGGGCTGCCTCCGGCAGTCTATCTCGCTCCGCTCGGCTCGTAGCCCTGGCCCAGCTCGTCCTCGGGCAGATTGGCGATGGTTCACTCGCGGGGATCGAGGATGTTCACCATCAGCCGCATGACCGAACGCGGGGTGTAGAATTGCCTCACTTCGTTCGCCCTGCGGGCAGCCTGCGGCTGGCGATCTCCGCTTCGCTCCGGTTCGCCCGCCTTCTTGTTCGTGGCGTCGGCGAACTTCTTGATGAGATATTCATACGACTGCCCCAGCACATCCGCCTTGGCCGCCGAGTTCCCCAGTGAGAGCCGCGAGAAGTGCTCGATGAGATTCTTGAGCAGCGCATCCGAGAGCCGGTCCTTGTTCGTCCATTGCGCATCGCCGAAGATGCCGTAAAGCGTGTGCGGATTTGCCTGCTCGATCCCGCGCATCGCCGTCTGAAGCGCCTGCCCGACATTCGTGGCCACCTCCCGCACATCCTGCCAGTGACAGCCCTCGGGAATCTGGAAGCCGTAGTTCTCCGGGAACAGCGCCGCCTCCTCATCGCCCTCGAACTCCTTCAGCGCCGCCGCATGCTCCTCGTCATGCACGTCCGAGATGCGTTT
>JAYUSJ010000029.1:0-27766 GCA_043755735.1 Verrucomicrobiaceae bacterium
ACATGATAGCCGACACCGCCGACATCCAGAACGACTTGCGTGGGCAACGCTTCGACGAGCGTGCCGGAAAGGTGATAAATCATGGCGCGTTGCGTATCAGGCTCCGCGCGCTGCGTCTATTCCTCGCGCTGTTTTGTTCGCCGATCCTCGCCGGAGAGGCTAAAATCTGGATGCTCGTTGCCCAGCCAAAGTTCCTCGCACACAAAGTCTCACAGCCCATCGCAGCGGCGAAAGAGACCGTGTTTGCAGCCGCTCACTGGACTGATATCGGGCCGGAGTTTGTCAGTGCGGAGGAGTGGAAGGAAGCGGGAATGGATGTGCAGAAAGCCACAATCTCCACGCAGCGACTCGCTGTGGCCTGGCTGCGCGAGGTGAAGCCGCAGTTCGTCCGCAACGACCGGAAGATCATCGAATTTGCGCTGCTCAAATCCGAAAGCATCCCGGTCGCCGCGACAGTGCTTGCGCCGGAGTTTCTCAAGGAGTTCGAAGAGGTCTTCGGGCCAAAAATGATCATCGTGATGCCGAACCTTTACACCGTCTTCGTTTTCCCGGGAATCGCTGGAAACCAGAATGCCTACTCCGACCTGATCCTCGGCGCGTGGCACAGCAAGCAGCCCAAAGTCAGCCGCGAAGTCTTCGAACTGACGGCCGCCGGGATTCGCGCGGTGGGGATTTTTGAGGAATAGTCTCCTGCTCTACTTCGCGAAGGCTTTGTCTTTCTCGTTTCCGCCGCTGAGGAGGTAGGCGAGGAGGTCTTTGAGTTCCTCTGGATTGAGCGAATTGATGAGACCGGGAGGCATCATCGAGACGGTCCAAGGTTTGCGCGATTTGATGCTTTCGAGCGGGACGCCTGTGAGTTCATTTGGTGCGAGGGCGCTGGTCATGACCATGAGTTTGCCGCCTTCCTCGCCGGTGGCGCGGCCAATGATCACGCCGCCGTCCTTGAGGTCGATGTAGTCCGTGCCGTATTGGTCGCTGATGACCTTGCTCGGGTCCTGGATGTTTTCGGCAAGGTCGCGGATGGTGTAACGGTTGCCGGCACCGGTGAGATCGGGCCCGATGTTACCGCCATCGCCCGCGAATTTGTGGCAGGCAGCGCAGAGCGTGGCTGTGTACATGGCTTTTCCATTTGCGAAGTCGCGGCCTTTGAGTCCGCCGGCGACGAGCTTCTCGACTTCATCCACGGTCCATGCACGACCGGGACCTTTCGCTCCGACGGTGACGCCGGGTGTTGCTGCGAGTTTTGCGGCGCTGAGTTCTTTCATTGCTGCGCGGTCGGTTTCAGCGACGTTGACCAATGATTCGTCGCGGATGTTTGCGAGGAATTTAGGGAAGCTGTTTCCGCCCTTCCATGTGTTCGCGATTGGGAACCATCCGTAGTAGGCTTTGCGCAAAGCGGGCGTCCAGCCCACGGTGGCGGCACGCAGGGCTGCGGCGTAGGCGATGGCCTGCCGATTCGGTCGGCTGGCGGTCATCGCACGGGCTGCGCTGGCGTATCCGTCGTTGCGGGCGAGGAGTTCGTCGGTGGCGATTGCTCCGCCGGCATCGGCCGTGGTGGCGAGTAGCGGGACGGTTTTGGCGACGATGGTTGGTGAGTCCAGAGCTACGAGGAGCTGGAGCAATTCGCGGTTCAAAAGCGCGTCTTTCGTGGGGAAGAGTCCGTCGAGTTTCCCCAGAACGGGTGCCGCTGCTGCTGCTTTCGGTTTGCCGAGGCGGGTGATGGCGAGCTGGTAGGCGCGGATAAGTCCGCCTTGTTGTTCGGTCGTGAGCTTCGCAAAATCGAGCCGGTTGAGCGCGGCGAAGAGCTTTCCTTGCAACGGTTCGTCTGCTGCCGCAATCGGGAATACGGGGCCGGACGATGCATCGAGTTTCTTTTGCTGCTTCGCTGCCGCCGCAGTCGCTTCGGGACTGCGACCCATGCGGGCGAGAGCGACGAGGGCCTCGATAGATGCCTGTGGATTCGTTTCGGCGAGCGCTTTATCGGCCCATGCGGCGACGGGCTGCCGCTCGATCGCCGTGCGCGCCGCAAAGCGGATATGGCGGTCGGCGTGTCCGAGATAGGGCCATGCTTTTGCGATGGCTTCCGTGCCGGTTCCGTTGTCGTGGAGCTTCTCGATTTCGCGCCGGAGTTTGCTTTCGGGCGCGACTTCGTATGCGGGCGCAGGAGCCGTGCTTTCCTTGCCTACGTAAGTCACACGATAGAGGCCGGATTGGGAACGGCGACCGCCCACGGTGAAGTACATCGCGCCGTCTTTCGGATGAATGATCGCGTCTGTCAGCGGAAGCGGTTTGCCGGACACGAACTCCTCTTTCTCCGCTTTGAACGAACCGCCGCTCGGCGTGAGGTGAATTGCATACATGGTCCCATAGGTCCAGTCGCAGGTGAAAAATGCGCGCTGGTAGCGGGCGGGGAATTTTGCCCCGGTGCCGAAGGTCACGCCGGTCGGCGAGCCGGGTCCGATGTCGAGAGTCGTGGGGAGGGAATCCGGGTAAGACTCCGGCCATTTTCCTGCGCCGCTGCGCCATCCGTTTTCAGAGCCGCTGGTGGCGTGGGCGATGCGCGTCGGGCGGTACCACGGCGCGCCGATGTCCCATTCCATGTCGCTGTCGTAGGTAAAGAGTTCGCCGTTTGCGTCGAAGGCGATGTCGTATTGGTTCCTGAATCCCGAACTGGTGAGCTCGATGGTTTTTCCGTCCGGGTCCATTTTGTAAATGCAACCGCCCGGCGCGAGGATGCCTTTGGCGTGGCCGTTTCCGTCCCACAGACGAGGGAGAACGTGGTCTTCCCCCCACGAGTTCATTGCCTCCCGGGACAGTTCCATCTGGTCGGGCTGTTTTGTGTGGTTGCCGCAGGCAAAGTGGAGCGATTTTCCATCCGGCGAGAGAACGATGGCGTGGGGCCCATGTTCGCCGCCTCCGTCGATTTTGCGGAGGTAGTCCGCTTTGTCGAACTGGTCGTCGCCGTCCGTGTCCTTCAAGCGCCAGAGGCCTTTGCCATCCTGTTCGTTGATCATCACGTAGAGGCTGTCGAATGCGTAAAGCAGCCCGTGCGCACCGCCGATGGCTTTTTTGCCCGGGCCGTCGGGGTTTTTGAGTTCCTCGACTTTCGTATGGTCGGCTGGATTTGCTACGCCAATCGCCGGTACGGTGATCCGATACATTTTGCCGTATTGATCGCAGGCGATGATGCGACCTTTCGGATCCACGGTCATCGTCACCCACGAGCCCTGCTCTGCCTTCGGGACGGTATAGAGCAGTTCGCCTTTGAAGTCTTTCGGGAGTTGAAGCGCATCAGCCGCGATCACCGCGCCGCCGCCACCACCTCCTTTCGCTCCGCCGTCAAGGATGCGTCCCCACGGGCCGTCACCGTATTTTTGAATGACGACAATGGGTTTGAAATCCGTGCTGCCCGCAGGCGCTCCGAGCCATGTCGCGTCGGTCTCGACATTCTGTTTCTTCCCCGAGCCGAGCGTGATGTTGAGCTTTGCGACCAGCGCGGCGATGCCGTCGTTGTTCGTTCCCTCGACGCGAATCTCGTTTTTCCCGGCACGGATGGACGCCTTCACTTCCACTCCCACGAGCGGGCTGTTCCAATCCGTGTTATTTCCGGAAGCGATGCCATTGATGAAAACCTTCGCCGAATTGTCGCAGCTCAATGAGAGCTTCGCAGACTTTACCTCGCCATCCACGGTGAACTCAGTTTTTAGCGTCACCTTTTCCCCGTTTTTGGACGTCTTGGTCGGCCAAATCCACGAGGGTTCCGCGTGAAGCGTGGTTGCGAGGAGTGCGGGCAGGAATGCGCGGACAAGAATCGATTTCATCATAAATTGTGCGGGTGAAAGCCGCGATTTCCGCCAGTATTAGTGTCTTTTTCCGGCTACTCAAAATACGGGCTGCCTACCAAGGCTGATACGCGCCCGGAGAGTGGGCGGAAGCTCTTTGGGCTATGGGATTTTCAGTCGCTCCGGTTGCTCCAGTTTTGTATCAGTGCGCGTCGATGGTCCGAGGATTTTTGCCTGCGGAATCACCGGTGCAGTGGCGGGCTGGGTCGGGTCGTTCACCGGTATTTCGTTCTGGGTATTGATCGGTGCAATTGCGTTGCCGACGGCTTGGATGGATTTCGCCCGGTCCACGGCGCCCGCCGAATTGTAGGGGTCCACGCCGACCACTGTGGGCTCCTTCATCGCGATGGCTTTGAAGTTTTCGGTATCCATGAAGATCTTCGTGGGACGCAGAGGGGCGTTCGGGTCCACGGGCGCTGTGCTGTTGGCCTGTATGATAAACCCAGTGTGAACGGGGCAGGGATATTTCGGAGCCTGCGCCTCGGTGGCAATCTCGTGGTAGGTCGTGCGGATTCCGTCCGCCAGACACTTGTCTGTGGAAAGTTCCCCGCTGTGCGCGCAGACCTCGACGCGGATGATTCCGGGGGGCTGCTGGATCGGCTGCGGCGGATACTTTGCAACGGAGCCCTTCATCAACTCGGCCCAGACAGGCAGCGCGAGGTCCTTGCTGAACGCGCCCCGGTAAATTGATTGTTTTGGCTTTCCTCGCTGTTGGTCAAACCCGATCCAGACTCCGGCGGTGATCTCGCTGCTGTAGCCCATAAACCAAAGATCCGTGAAGTTGTATGCCGTGCCCGTCTTGCCGCCCATCGGGTATTTCTTGAGGCCCATTTCGCTATTGGCGCGCTCCGCGGTGCCACGTTCGAGGACGTCTGCGAGGCAGGTGTGAATCTCGTATGCAGTGGTTGCGCGGATGGCTTGTTCCGTCTCGGGTTTTTCCTCAAACAGCACTTTGCCGTCTTTGTCTTCTATTCGCTTGATGATGTACGGCTCGCTTGGGCGCACTCCGTTTTCCGCAAACATCACGTAAGAGAGTGTGAGGTCCATCGGAGAGACTTCGCTGCCGCCGAGATAGGTCTTCGGATATGCGGCAAGCTCGTTGGAAATGCCGGCTTTGTCGGCCAGGGCGAGCACTTCTTTGATGCCCGTTTTCATCCCAAAATGAACGGTCGCGGCGTTCTTGGATTTTACCAAAGCCGTTCGTGCAGAGATGATTCCTTCATAACGGTTGTCGGCGATTTCGGGTCCCCACTCCCCGAGGAAGCCGGTCGTGCCGCCGATCATCACGCGGGTGTTGTCCATCACGGCATCGTTGACTGCCGTTCCGGGGAACAGCCCTTTTTCAAAGCCTGCCGCATACACGAGAGGCTTGAATGCGGTGCCCGGCGGCATTTCCACCTGGGTGGCGCGATTGAGCTGGCTGTGTCCGAAATCCCTGCCGCCCACGAGCGCGATAATACCGCCATCTTTGTTGTCGAGCATCACGACTGCGCCTTGCAGGTAGTCCGGATCGATCCTCTTGCCCTCGGCGTTCACGAGGGAGCCCTTTGCTGCTTTGAACTTTGCATCGAACTCCGCATAGGTCGGGTGAGCGTAGCCTTCGTTCCGCTCGATGGCGAGAAGCTGCCCGCGGATCAATTCCTCCGCCTTCTTTTGAAGCTCATTGTCCACTGTGGTGTAAATCTTGAGTCCATCTCCCAAAGCCCGATCCCTGCCGACGATCTTGAGCACTTGCTGGTAGATCATGTCGGCGGCGTAGTTGTCTTGATGAACCGAGCGCTTGTTTTTAAGCATCGGCTCATCGTTAAACGCCGTGTCGTATTCCGCCCGTCCGATGAGCTTCGCCTCCAGGAGCCGGTTCAAAACGCGGTTTCGTTCCCCGATGCACGTCGAATAATTCCGCCACGGGGCGAGCTTTTCCGGGCTGCGCAGAAGCGCCGCAAGCATGGCGCTCTCGCTGAGACTCAGGCCTTTCGCGGACTTCCCGAAGTAACCCTTCGCCGCCGCCTCCGCTCCGAAAAATCCCGAGCCGAAATAAACCCGATTTAAGTAGAGCTCCAAAATCTTGTCCTTGCTGCACCGCGTCTCGATTTCCCGGGCTACGAACATTTCGAGAATCTTGCGCTCCTTCGTCCGGTCTTCTGCGGGGAGCTTATCCGGGAAGGTGTTTCGCGCGAGCTGCTGGGTCAGCGTACTTGCGCCTTGCCTGCCGGTGCCTGCGCGCCAGTTTTCATACACGGCGCGGGCCACGCCTTTATAATCGACGCCTGCATGGTCCCGGAACCGGGTATCTTCCGCACCGATGACGGCCGTGATCAGCTCCGGCGAAAACTCCGAGAAGGGAACGGTCTCCCGGTTTTTGATGGAGATACGGCCCATGATCACGCCGTTTCGGTCGAGCACGGTCGTGGCGGATTCCATCTCCTCAAGTTGAGAGTAGTCGAACAGCTTGGCCTTCGCCTCGTACTCCGACTTCATTTTCATGAACAGCACGGTACCGATGATTCCGGCAATCAACAACGTGCAGACAGGAATTATAAACCACCAACGGCGGTACCAGCGTTTCTTAATTCGAGGAAGGTCGAACATGAGCGCAGATGGTGTAAGACAAAGGGGATTTGCGCAACATTGAATGTCCGGCATGGAAATCCGAAATGATTATCCGGTCGCACTCGACGGCTTGGATTCGCAATGGCGCAGCGGCCCCGGGTGCGACCGAATCGGAAACATCGACGACCCGAACGCCATGTCGGCGCGTCCGGGGCAAACGCAATAACCTTGGAGAAACGCCAGGAAATAAGAGAGATCCTTGGCGGCATTGCGCTGCTTGCCTTTGATGCCGCGTTTTAACTCGTTTTCCCGCCCACGGAGCGCGTCGATTCCACCATTCCCCTGGAGCGGACTTGATTCAGTTGTGCCGACTCCCCGGCAGCGAAGCGAACATAGAACGCGTCCTTGTCGCGTACATAAAGCTCACCGCCAGAGATGAAGCGCATTCACGCGCACCGGATTGACGAAATCGATTTTCGGGAAGTCAAACAGCAGAAGAATCCGGGAAGTTTCTGCCTCGAAAAATGCCGGGGTCGTCATGAAGGACTACAGGAGTCGTAAAGCCATCTCCCGGAAGTTGGGGAATGGAGCCAGCAGCCGGAAAGCCCGCGCAGGGTACTCTACGTGGACGGCGAAATGGCCCTCGCCGATTCGCAAGAGCGCATCGCCGCGATCGGCATCACCGCTCCTGGCTTTGTCTGGCTGCACCACGAGCACCTTTTCGACACGACGGAACTCACCATGAACATCGGCAAAGCAGAGTGCCAAAACGCTATCGCCGCACAGCTACAAAGTGGCGACGTGCTCATTCTCGATAGCCTCTCCTCGCTATGCCGTGGCGTCGCCGAAAACGACAACGACACTTGGGAAGCCCTGCTCCCGTGGCTGCTCCCATTTCGCCGCCGCAAAGTCACAGTCATCATCGTCCACCACGCCGGTCGCAACGGCGAGATGCGCGGAGCCTCCCGCCGCGAAGACGCCGCAAACTCGATTCTCCGGCTGCAAGACGACACCGCCAACGATGACGAGCGCGAAAAGGCCATCGTCTCCACATTTGCCAAAGCACGAGGCTGCAAACCGCAAGAAGCCGCTCCCCTCCGTTGGGTGTTCCAAGTCGGCGTCGGGAAGCTCACCTACACTTGCCGCCCGCACTGCGGCCCGGATGCCCTCGCCGCACTCACCCTCGCAGGGGTAGATTCCGCCACCGAGTGCGCCGAATTACTCGGCGTCAAAACCGTAACCGTTTCCAAGTGGGCAAAACGCCTCAAAAAAGAGGACCGCATCCGCATCGAAGGTCGAAAGTATCTCCCGCCAAAAAACAGCGCCGATGACGCCGAGAACGAGTAAAACTCACCCCCGTTTCCATTTCTTCGTAAGCGTCACCCTCAGCACCGGGTGAGTTCCTCTTTTGGCACTTGGTTTCCACTTCGGTTCCTAAAGTATTGCAACGATGGGCTGATGGAATGCGGGTACGGAAACACCCGATCAAAATCCAAGAACCTCAGTTGGTCGTATCGTCAAAATATGTGTCTTCAGGTGTCTCGCGTCCCTTCGGCTGGAATATAAATCCATAGATTGTGGTTAGTCCGAACAAAATCCCGACGTGATACCAGTCCGTGTAATTGAATGTTCTGATGGACACTTCTTCGACGAAGAAACCGGTCAGAACCGCGAATGGAAGAATAAACCCGTGCCAGTAACCGCGAAGAAAACCAGCAGGCACCGGCGATGTTTTATGCGCAAACCCGTCGAAATACAATAGGACGGTACAAATTGTGAATATGGCAAATGCGATTTTTGTGTATCGAAGAAAGTTGGTTTTCGTCCTAGCATTTTTCGGCTTCATCTGTGGAGCAATGGCCGGTTCCTCATCCGAAACAATCAAGAAGTGACGACAAAACCCGCGGCGGGAGTCCGTCGAAAAACTCGATCCGGGCTCCCCTCCAGACTCAAGAGGGTTTCGCCCAAAGCGTCTTGGTTGCCCAAATGGATGCGCGAAGCCGATCTCCCAGTTTTGTCTGGCTGCGCCACGAGCACCTGTTCAACACGACGGACCTCACGATGAACATCGGCAAAGTAGAATGTCAAAACGTCATTGCCGCACTCCTACGAAGTGGCGACGTGCTCATTCTCGAAAACCTCTATGCGCACTGCCGTGCGTCGCCGAAAATGACAACGACGCTTTGGAAGCCCTGCTTTCGTGGTTGCTTGCATTGCGCCGGCGCAAAGTCACCGTCGTCATCGTCCATCATGCCGGTCGCAACGGCGAGATGCGCCGAGCCCTCGTTTCCACCCGCACACCCTACGGCGCGAAATGGGAAACGAATTGGGGGGAGTTACGTGCTCGTTTCCATCTCGTTTCCCGAAAGCGCCCCTTGTTTCCACTTTCGGCCCTTCGTTTCCGGTTCGTTTCCATTCCCGTTTCTGCGTGGATGGAAACGGGGCGGGGCTAATAATTGGTGTGATCGAGAAACCGACGCAGCAACTTCCATCAAGAACGTGAACTTAAACGTGGCATTCGATTTCGTCGATACAACCAGAAGTGCTGTTACATCTTGCTTCGCGGCTGCTGGCGTTGGTTCTTTACTTGTTCGCCTTGGCGTCATCAACTTGTGACCCACCATTTTTTGAAAACGGAGGTAGATTTCTGATGATATTACGATTTCGATGTCCTTCCTGCTGGAAGCAAATGGAGCTTGAGCGTCCGAAAACTCGTTTAGAGATGGAATGCCCGAATTGCCAGTCCCGACTAAAGTATTTTGCTCCGCTGATTAAAGTTCAGGCAGAGCTTAAAAGTGGAATTATCGCCAGTGTGATCTCGGGGATTTTTGGGATTCTACTGCTCACAGGAATGAGTTCAGTGTTCGACATATCTGCTCTCCGCGCACATGGAATTAATGCTCAGGCTCAGGTTATAGATTCTGAAATTGTACAGCGCCGAGGCCGCAAAGGAATCTTAAAAAGTTATTCCACTTCTCACATTGAGTTCGCTGGGGGGACCTATTCAATTTCGCGTTCTCTCTCTGTTAATTCGACTATCGGAGTGGTCTATTTACCGGAAAATCCCAAAGTATTTATGATCGGGAGACAAGAGGATTCGTTCTCCACATTATATTTTGAAAACATCGGAATTCTCTGGTCGATTCTCGGGGTATTTGGAGTTTCCGCTATCGCTTTTGGAGGTGTTGTTTTGTTTAATTCTTACGCGTGCTTTTCTAAGGAGCGCAAGGGAACTTTATACCGGGCTGCGGACGTAGAGGCTGGGATTTTTTCGATGCCTGTTGAATGGTTATAAACCGAAGACGCTTGATTCAGTATCGCTACAATCCGAAGGACACTGTCCATCCCATGAGCGCATCAAAAAGTGCGAAGAACTCCGACTAAACGGCGAAGACGCCGGGAACTCTCGCTGTCGAGAAATACCGCCCAAAGATGAACGCGCTTTCGGACGCCGAACGGCAAAAGCTGCTCGCACAAGCAATGGTGATGATTTACGCCGAGCGTTGAGTTCAATGAGTTTGAACGCTATTGGATTGTCGTCGTCAGCAATCCGTCAGACGCCGCCTCAATTTTGAGCGCCCGACAGAGAAAAGTCGTAGGTTCAAACCCTACAACTTTTCTCTAATGGGCGCTGAGAACGCCGGGCTTACTGACAGATTGCTGACACGCCCTACGAATCTGAGTCGTCCAGAAGACAACACGCCGCTAAGTGCCACTAAATGCCCAATTTCGCGTGACTGCGGACCTTTTCAGTGACACTGTACGCCCCATGAGCGCACCGAAAAAAGCGAAGAACTCCGAGCAAACGGCGAAGACGCCGGGAACTCTCGCCGTCAAGAAATATCGCCCGAAGATGAACGCCCTTTCGGACGCCGAACGGCAAAAGCTGCTCGCAAAGGCAATGGCGACAATTTACGCCGAGCCGCAGAATGCTCCTCGCCGTTGATACGAACCTGGCACTCGATCTTGCGGCGGAAGTTGCGGACGCTCTCGACGCTCTGAGCGTCATTCAGAAACGGATCAAAGGAGTCCGTTTAATCGTTTCCCCGACCGTTTGCTTGGAACTCGCATACCTTGCCGAATTTGCCGAGGAAGCGTCCCTTCGGGCAACGGCCACCAAGGCGCTCCGGTCACTCGCCGTCCGTTGGGGCATTCATCCGGTAAACCTCATCCCCGCCGGACACGGCATCGTGGAGATCGTCGGCGAGCGAATCCGCGCCGACGGACTGCTGCCCGATGAGGAAGTCCACGACGCCCTCATTCTGGCCGAATCCGCTCTTCTCGGCGCGTCCATGTTGCTCACCAGTGACGCCCACTTGCGAGGTATCGACTACCAGCGTCTCGCGCTACTTTTGAATGAGTTCGACGTAACCGCCCCCATCATCGCAACCCCTCGCGAAATCGTGCGGAAATTCTGCCGGTGACTCAACTCGTGAGCGGCGCACACTAAAATGCGGACGCCTGATTACCGATCTGGCCGACTGCCCGAATCGGCGCGAAGAAGGACTGCGGTTCCATGCTTGAATTGAAAACCCTATTTGCGAAAGCGTTCGGAAATTCCTCTGTATGTTCCAAAATTGTCTCAGTCAAAAACAGCAGCACGCTCAGTCTGGAGCGATTCGCTGAACTCGCCGAAGAGCACTACCGTTCGCAACGGAGCTGAACGACCGTGCGGACGAAGTGCGAAAGCCCCTTATTGCGCAATCTTTGGCAGTAGCCCAATCGCGGCTTGAAGCTTCGCGAGTTCGTGGTGCGTGTATTTCGCGTGGGAGCAAATTCCCCGTTCTCGGAAACGGAAAAACGTCCAAGAAGTGTCCAAGTGGAAAAATTTTCCCGATGAGACAAAAAGCAAATCCCACCCCAGAACCATCTCCCATAAATGATTTGAGAGTGGAGCCAGCAGCCGGATTCGAACCGGCGACCTGATGATTACAAATCAACTGCTCTACCAACTGAGCTATGCTGGCGCATCCTTGAAGGCGGAACCTTCAGGGCCGGGCACCATACGCGCAGTCGATTCGTGTTGGCAAAGAAATTCCCCATTTTTGTGGCGAAGAAGAGAAAATCCCGCATCGGGCAACATCCGGCTTTCCAAATCGACGGCATGTTCGATAGCGTCGGCGAACTATGGCCAGAACAAGTAGCGTCACCGACAGAACTCTCGCAATCATCATGGGTGGCGGGGCAGGCAGTCGCCTGTATCCGCTCACAAAAGATCGCAGCAAGCCCGCTGTGCCGCTGGCCGGCAAATACCGGATCGTGGACATCCCGATCTCGAATTGCATCAACTCGGGAATGCGGAAGATTTACGTCCTCACGCAGTTCAACAGCGTGTCGCTTCACCGGCACATTCAGGCCAGTTACAAGTTCGACCAATTCACCCGGAGCTTCGTAGAGATCCTCGCAGCGCAGCAGACGCCGACGGACTCCGGCTGGTATCAAGGCACGGCGGATGCGGTGCGGCAGAATCTCGCTGACTTTTTGAGCGGCGGCTACGAGTACTTTGTCATCCTGAGTGGTGACCAGCTTTACCGGATGGACTACCGTGATGTGCTCGACCAACACATCGCGACGAAGAGCGACATCACCATCGCCACGCTGCCTGTGAGCCGCACGGATGCAAGTGCCTTTGGGATTTTGCACACGGACTCCGAGCGCAGAATCGTTCGCTTTGAAGAAAAGCCGAAGGACCCGGCCCTGCTCGACAGCCTGCGGATTCCTGCGCCGCTGCTGAAGGAAATGGAGCGGGAGGAAACTGCGGAGCTTTTCCAGGCGAGCATGGGTATTTATGTGTTCAGCCGAGAGGCGCTCATTGCGGCGCTGAATAACGATCACATAGATTTTGGGAAGCACGTCATTCCCGAGATGATCACGAAGTTCCGTGTCACCGCCTATATCTTCCAAGGCTACTGGGAGGATATCGGCACGATTCGCTCGTTCTTCGACGCGAATCTTGCGCTTACGAATCCGCTGCCGCCGTTCAGCTTTTTCGACGCCCGTGCACCGATTTTCACCCACATGCGCTTTTTGCCCGGCAGCAAAGTGAACGGAGCATTGGTGAAGCAGGCGATCATTGGCGACGGATGCATTATTTCCGATGCGCATATCGAGCGCGCGGTGATCGGCATTCGTTCGATCATTCAGAGCGGAAGCACGATCAAGAACAGCGTGGTGATGGGCGCGGACTACTACGAAGGAATCCGCTCCAAGCGCGAGGGTGACCCGCTTCTCGGCATCGGCGAGAACTGCATCGTGGACCACGCTATCATCGACAAAAACACGCGTATTGGCGACGGTGTCGTGATTACTCCGGAAGGGAAATCCGACAACGAAGATGGTCCTGCGGAGCTTTGGCCCGACGGCGGAATGCGCCCGCGTTGGTACATTCGCGATGGAATTGTGGTCATCCCAAAAGGCGCAGTCATCCCGGACGGGACATGGGTCTAACCATGAAACTCATTCGCGTGCCGTGGATTGTTTGCCGAGCCGATGAGTTCGGTGCTTCAAATTATGTGCAGAGTTGGCGCGGGGAAGATTTCGAAGTCATGGCATACTCGGAAAAGGAAGCGCGCGAATGGTGGGGGGAACTCTCCGAAAGTGAACGCAGCCGCTACATGCGTGGCGGCGGTGGAGGAGGGGATGCTGAGATGTCGCTGTTTTGAGGAGCGCCCTGTGCGATGGGTTACTTTGAGATGATAGAGACTCCGTCGGCAATCCGGTTGTGATTGGTCGCAAGGTCGGGAATCCACGAATGACCAATGACGAAGTCGCAGGCGTGGAGGCACACTGCCTCGCTTGCGTTTCGTCATTCGTCATTCTCCTCCCACAAATCACAGCCGATAGACGAGTCTGTTGACCATCCCGGACGACGGGAGAGCTCTAGTGCCCGCTGCTGCTTTTTTCAGCGCCGAGTCCGGTCTCCGCGCGGACGCTGAGTTCGGCGAATTTTGCCTCAGCATTTGGGTCGCGCTTGCTGAGTAGTGTGCCAAGGATTGCACTGAGGAAGCCAAGCGGGATGCTCACGATGCCGGGGTTCTTCAGCGGGAAAAGCGGCTCGGCTTTAATCATGAGCGCGCCGCCGGGATCCATTACGGAAGGGCTTACGAGAATGAGCACGATGGAGCTCACCAGACCGACCAGAAGTCCCGTGACTGCTCCTGTGGTGTTGAAACGTTTCCAGAAGATGGAGAAGATGATCACCGGCAGGTTCGCGGAGGCCGCGACGGCAAATGCGAGGCCGACCAGAAAAGCGACGTTCAGCGAGCGAAGCTGAATCGCGAGGACGATGGAGATGCCGCCGACAAAGAAAGCGGTAATGCGTGCAACGCGGACTTCTTCGCCGGTCGTCTTTTCTTTTCCGTGATGGATCACGTTTGTATAGAAGTCGTGCGCAAAGCTCGTGCTGGCGCTCATCGTGAGGCCTGCCACGACGGCGAGGATGGTCGCAAACGCAACAGCGCTGATGAATGCGAAGAACCATTCGCCTCCGAGCGTGAGCGCTAGAATCGGTGCCACCATATTGCCATCGGCCTTGCCGGCGGCATCGAGCGGGATGTCGCTCATTTTCAAAATCGTCGCCGCGCCAAATCCGAAGAACGTCGTGAGGATGTAAAATACGCCGATGATCGCCGTAGCCCACACGACCGAGATACGTGCGGTCTTTGCATCGGGTACGGTGTAAAAGCGAACGAGAATATGGGGCAATCCCGCAGTCCCGAGCACAAGGCCGAGAGCGAGCGAGATGAAATCCACTGCGCCCCACGGGTTCTTGGCGGTGGCGCCGTAGGCGAGGCCAGGGTCGAGGAGATTCACCGGTGGCTTGGAGCCCGCGTAGTCGGCGACGGAGACTTGTTGAAAGAATGTCGCGAGACTGAAGTCGTGCTTCGCGAGGACCATCCAGCTCAGTGCGAATGCGCCGCACATGAGCAGTATGGCCTTGATGATTTGAACCCAAGTTGTTGCGAGCATTCCGCCGAAAACGACATAGACGAGCATCAGCACGCCGACACCGATTACGGCAGGCACGAACTCGATTCCGATGAGCACTTTGATAATTCCACCTGCGCCAACCATCTGCGCGATCATGTAGAACGTGGATACGGTCAGTGTGGAGAGCGAAGCCATTGCCCGTACGGGCCTGGGGCTCATTCGGTAGGCGAGCAGGTCAGCCATTGTGTACTTTCCTGCGTTGCGAAGCGGTTCGGCAACGATGAAGAGCACCGTCAAATATGCCACCAGAAAGCCCACGGAATACATGAAGCCATCGTAGCCCTTTAGACAAATGATTCCGGAAATTCCGAGGAAGCTCGCCGCGCTCATGTAGTCGCCTGCGACGGCGAGGCCGTTCTGCCAGCCGGTAATGCTGCGGCCAGCGGCGAAATACGCGGCGCTGCCCGTGGCTTTGCGGGCGCTGAAATAGGTGATGATCAGTGTGACGCCAACGAACGCGAGGAACATCCCGAGCGCGGGCGTGAACTTGAATCCGCCAGTCGCGGGCGCGGCGGCTTGAGCGAGAAAGGTGAGCATGTGCATCAGTGGCCGAGTCGTTTGAGAAGTTCCGCGTTCATGATGTCCCATTTCCGCGCAGCGCGGACGTAGAGCCAGCAGAGCGTCCATGTCATGATGAACTGCGAGAGCGCGAATAGATAAGCGGAGTTCACTTTGCCGAGGACGGGCTTTTTCATCATCTCGGGCCAGAAGCCGACCAGGACGGGCAGCGCCATATAATAGACGAGGAAAAATATCGTCGCAGGGATGATGAAGCGGCGCTTGGCGCGCTTGAGTTCGGCAAAGCCGGGGTCTGCCGCAATGCGGCTCCAGTCAGGTTGGTTCATGGCGCGCGGAAGCTACGGTGAAATACGAACGCGTTGCAAGAAGTCGCGCGCGGAATCGTCCGTGGAGGAGCGAGCCGGGAAAAAGCGGTCCGCTGTCAGCGGGCGTGCGCCGGCTCGAAAAATATCTCAGACAAAAGCGGTGCGTTGTCGCGCTGTGTCCGGTATCTCGCTGAACCATCCAATGAAACGAACGCTGCTCCTGACTGTAATTTCCACCCTTTTTCTTGGCCAAAGCTTCATCCTGCCGGCCGCGCGTGCGGAGGAGCGCCCGGCGATCGATAAGGCGATGAGTGCGGTTTTTCCGGCGCTTGTGCGGATTCATGTCGTAATGGAGGAAGGCGATGACGGACGCATGAAAAAACAGCGCGGCTCGGGCAGCGGCGCTATTATTTCGTCCGATGGCTACGTGCTGACGAATCATCACGTAGCCGGCCGCGGCACGCGTTTCCTTTGCACGCTTTCGAACCGCGAGGAAGTGGATGCCACGCTCGTGGGCACGGATGCTCTGGCGGATCTCGCCATCATCAAACTCGACCTTGCGACCCGTCGGAACAAAGATCAGACGCTTCCTGTGGCGACATTTGGGGATTCGTCGAAGCTGAAAGTGGGCGATGTGGTTTTCGCGATGGGCAGCCCCGGAGGACTCTCGCAATCGGTCACGAAAGGCATCGTCGCAAACACCGAGCTAATCGCCCCGCGCAACATGGGCGGGCTGACGCTCGACGGCGAAAACGTCGGCGAGTTGGTGCGCTGGATCGGGCACGATGCGGTGATTTTTGGCGGGAATAGCGGCGGTCCGCTGGTGAACTCGGACGGCGAAATCATCGGCGTGAACGAAGTCGGCATCGCGAGCCTCGGCGGCGCGATTCCTTCGAATCTGGCGAAATCCGTGACGAAGGAACTCATCGAAAAAGGACACGTCTCGCGGAGCTGGATCGGCGTGGAGATTCAGCCGATGCTGCGCGTGATGAGCAGCGATAAAGGCGCGCTAGTCGCCTGCGTGCTCAAGGAGAGCCCGGCGGACAAAGCGGGCATCCGCGCCGGCGACTTTATCACCGAGTACAACGGCCAGCCCGTGCCCGACTGCCACGCGGCCGAGGATATGCCGATTTTTAATGCAATGGTTCTGAACACTCCGGTGGGTGGCGACGTGACCATCAAGGGCGTGCGAGCCGGACAGCAGCAGACGTGGAGCATGAAGACACTGCTGCGCGATGCTCCGCAGGCGAAGGAAATGGAGCTGAAAAGCTGGGGGCTCACCGTGCGCAACCAGACACGCATCTCCGCGCTGGAGGCGCATCGCTCCGACACGAAGGGAGTAATCGTGGACACCATCCGCAACGGTGGCCCATCTGCTGAGGCAAAGCCCCGCCTGCAAATGGGCGACGTCATCACCAAGCTGAACGGCACCGTGGTTCCCGATGTGAAATCACTTCTCGAACAGACCGAGGAATTCACCAAGGGCGCGACCGATCCGAAGCCCGCGCTGGTCACCTACGAGCGGGGCCGCGAGGAATACGTGACGGTCGTAAAGATCGGACCACAGCCCGAAGAGCAGAAAGCGAAACAGGCCGAAAAAGCATGGCTCGGCGCGAACGTGCAGGTCATCAGTCCGGAACTCGCCACCGCGATGAATATCGCCGGCAAGAAAGGCGTTCGCGTCACCGGCGTGGCCCCGGATTCTGCTGCGGAAAAAGCGGGGCTCAAAGCGGGCGACCTGCTCTTGAAACTTGACGGACAAATCATCAACGCAACCCGACCCGAGGATCAGGAAGTCCTTGCCAATCTGGTCCGCGCCTACGATGTCGGCGCGCAGATCGAGTTCGACGGATTGCGCGACAGCGCCCCGCTGAAGCTCGCCGCAACACTCGGCAGCCGCCCGAAGGACGATATTGAAATTCCGCAGTTCAAAGACGAGCGCTTCGAGTTTAACGCGCGCGACCTTTCGGAGAATCAGCGCACCAACTCCCGAATCGAGCGCTCAGTGCAGGGCGTCTTCATCAGCGGCGTGATGGCCAACGGCTGGGCCGCACTCGCCGGACTTCGCAACGACGACATCCTCCTCAGCGTGGACGGTGAGTCCATTCCCGACATCGCGACGCTCAAAAAGAAGCTCGCACAAATCACCGTGGGCCAACCGCGGCAGACCGTCTTCTTTGTCCGCCGCGGAATCCGCAGCTTCTACATCGAAGTCGAGCCGCGCTGGTAAAATCCCGCATTCGCTTTTTAAATAAACACATCCATGAAATACACTGCATTCCTCGCCGCCGCACTTCTCGCAACCACTCCGGTTTTTGCCGCATCCGGCGAACTCAAAACACAAGCCCGGCTGATCCTAGCGAACAATCAGGACGCCATCGTCGGCCTTTCCATCATCGCTAAAACCGAGGTCGGCGTGGAGGGCGACGCACCTGCGGGGATGAAGCTCAACGGCCTCGGTGGCGGCAAGGACCAGAAGATCGAGACGTCCGGCGTCATCGTCGATCCCGCCGGGCTCATCGTGTCGTCGCTCAGCTCCATCGGCGGCGGAAGCATCATGGACGGTCGCGAAATCGAAACGCCCAACGGCACCGTGAAGCTCAAGACGAAAACCGACATCAAGGAAGTAAAAGTCGTGATGCCCGACGGCACCGAGATTCCCGCAGACGTGGTGTTGAAAGACTCCGACTTCGACCTCGTGTTCTTCAAAATCCGCACCGACAGCCCCGAGGCGAAAGACGTGACCTTCAAAGCCGTGGACTTGAAAAACAACACGACCGCAGACGTGCTCGATGACGTCGTCGTCCTTGGCCGGATGGACGCGACGATGAACCGCCAGCCAAACGCATTCACCACGGAAGTCCTCGGCATCGTGAAAAAGCCGCGCGAATTTCTGAGCATTCAGACCATGCGTCCCGCCTCGCCCGTGTTTTCACCGGAAGGCAAGCTCGTGGGTATCTCCATCATCCGGAAAAGCGCCGGCACACTTTCCCAAGGGTCGGGGCAGCCCGGAGTTCCCGCTGTACTGCCTGCCCGTGACGTATTGAAGATCGCCGAGCAAGCCCGCACCGCAAAGCCCGAGAAAGCCGGCGACGCACCGGAAAAGAAGGACGACAAGTGATGCCGGTTTGAATGCCCCGCGTTGCCGGGCATTGCCCGATGCGACTTGGTTGCGGCTCTACTGCCGGCGACGGCGGCTCGCGAGGAGGGCGAGGCCGGAGAGGATGCGACGGTTTTTCCTAAATGCTTGGGATGAAGATTCGCGGTGTCCAAATTAGGCGGAAAATCCGCTGCGAGGCGGTCCCTCGATTCGGTTCGTTTTGCATGGAGACACGGCCGATGAAAACGAACATCGTTCTGCCTTTGCTGATCGCTGTTGAAAGGGCCGGGCCTTACGGTGCGCTCACGGTGATCGTGATTTCCTGCGATGTTTTCCGCCCGGTAATATCAATTACGAACACCGTGGCGTGAACGGTTCCGGCCGCTTGTGGCGTTCCCGAAATAGCTCCCGTTCCTTCATCTAGAATGAAGCCCTCGGGCAAGCCGGATGCTCCGTAGAGGAACGGCTCGTTGACTGTCTGAATTTGGTAGGTGAACAGCAAACCCACGGTGGCGGTCGCCGCGATCGGGCTGCTGATTCGCACATCGGTATCGTCGTATGGATCGAAGAAACAGAACCCCGTCTGGCCTGTTCCTACGAAGTGCCCCGTCGCCCGGCTTTGCGATTGGAGGACTGCGCCGGCAAACTTCACCGTCTTCGCCTTGGCCGTCGGGAAATGGACGAACGAGCCGGTGAAAAGGCCGTTGTTCGTATTAAACTTGAGCGCGAACTTCGTGGATGGGTTCGGGCCCACAACGGTCACTTTGTTGTCGAGGCCCAGCGTAAGTAGGTGATCGCCCGGCGTCGGAAGCAGATTGCCGGAGCCAAATGCAGCGCGGAGATTTCCGGTGAAGTTTCCGAGAGTGAGGATGCGTTCCACATTCTTCGCAGGCTTCTCGAAGGCCGAGCCGATGAACGGGATTTGCCCCGAGAAACCGCCGGGATAAATCTTATCTTTTGGCTGCGGTGGCTTTGACCAATTCAGCGTTCCGTCGATGTTGCCGACCACCGTGTCGCGCACCGCGAGTTCGCCGAACAGACCACCGGGAAGTCCGCCTTTTCTGACCGGGTAAATCGCAAGTTGGACCGGGAAGGTGGCCTCCTGCGAGAGTGTCGAAGAAACCGAGAATTTCTTGTGATCGCCGAGCGTTCCGACGAGCCGGACACTGCCGGCCGCACTGACACTTGCCACGCCGTAGCCGTCTCCGGGGATGTTGGAGTTTTGCTCGGATGGCATCACGAACGTGAAGATATTGGGACGGGCAAACGGATTCGTCTTTTTGTTGAAGGCGGCCTGGTCGCTATCGATATCAAGGGAGAAGCCCGTTGCCGTCACCGAGCCCTCGAGCTTGTTGCCCCGGCTCGATTGGGTGAGTCGAAGGAACACAGAAATGGTTCCGAACGGCTTTGTCTTGAAGGAACCGAAGAAACTGCCCGAAGCACTCAACGTTCCGCTAATCGGGACCTTCGTTCCATCGATAGTCAGCGTGCCGGTGAATTTTCCTGTCTTCCCGACACTCGCTTTGAATGAGCCTTTGCGTGTCCCGCTTGTGGGGCGGAGAAGACCCGAGTATTTGCCGACGGCCGTGTCCCCAAATGACCGGGAGAATGCGCTCAAACGGTTGTAAGCGTTGGATTGCACGCCGACCCGGAGGTAATCAAAGCGAATGTTCTGCACATCGACGAAGACCGTAAACACGCCCGTGTTTCCATCGTTCGGATACACTTGGACGGAGTAGTTCCCAGTGTATGGCAGCGTGAGAGGAATCTCCACACGACCATCGTGATCCGTATCGATCTGAAAAGCGAGAATGCCGCCATCCTTATCGAGCAGAGTCACCGCCGGCTGGAAATCAGACGACTCCACGATGACTCGGGCCTGCTCAAATTTTGTTCCGAAGAATTCAAACGATGCTTCGTCCGACCCGCCGGAGACGATCGCGGCGCTGATGGTCTGACCCACGATTTTTCCTCCTGGCGCATCGTCTTCATCGTTGTTCGTGAGTCCCTGCGCGAAGACCTGTTGCACAAATGCATTCTGCGATTCCGCATCGCTGATGACTGCAAATACGCCGCCGGATTCCAGCACGGCCTCTTGAATGGTCGTCGGAGAACCGGCTGCGAGCGCCACGATTGGTGCTGCTGCAAGCGGTGCTAAGGCTGGCGCGCCGGGTTCCGGTTCCTGTGTGGAGGAAGGCTTTGGCGAGCCGAATGGATTCAGGAAGCCGTAGTGAACCCGGATTCCTTTTGAAGTCGCATTCGAGATTGCGGCGATCACCGGTCCATCGCCTGTGTTATTCTGCCCATCGGTGAAGAGCAGAATTGCAGCCCGGTCTTTAAAGAACGACTCGAATCCTCCCGCGCCAATATTGTCGAGGAGGGCAATTCCGGCATTGAGCCCGCCGTCGATCGACGTGCCGCCGGAGGAATCAATCGCGTCCAGCGTAGGCTCCACGGAATCCGGGTCCGCAAAAACACTCAGCGTCCTCACGGAGCTATCGAAATCGATCGCCGCAGCGATGTCGGGTACCTTGGTCGGATCGTTCGTCGCGTCGGCCTGCGAGACCAGCCTCCGGATGGACTCCTTCGACGCCACGACGCGTTGGTCCGAGGGGTCGGTGCTCGTGTTGCTGCCCGAGCTATCCACGACGGCGACGACGGCGCGGTTGTAGTCCTGGATGAGCAATTCGATTCCGTTACTCAGATAGGGTCCGGTGGTCGGCGCCGTTTTGTCGGACTCGCCGATCAGAACCGCCTTCACGCTGGCAATTTCTTTGCCGCCATTCTTGAGCGCATCCACGGCGTTCTTCAGCACGGTGAGGTCCGCATTCGTCAAAGTGTATGAAGTGCCCGCGAGTCCCGGCTTGTGAAAGAGTTCCGTTTCGTAATCGCTGGAGTAAATCACGAGCTGAAATTTGTTCAACGCGAGGTCGGGATGCGCACCTGCCGCCGCCTGGTTGGTTGCCTCCTGCGACCATTCAAATTTGGCATTCGGAACCGAAGGCTTTGGCAATAGCTCAATCTTCGTTTCCCGTTTGGGTTTGAAGAGCAGGGGAGCAACGCCGAACTCCACAAACGTCTCCGCCGCTGCGAGCGCTTTTTCCAAATCCGGGGGACTGCTAATCGCACTGCCTACGCCGGGTAGAAAGTCAGTGATGGTCTTATTGGGGAGAAATCCATTCTTCCAGAAATCGCTGATGTTCACAGCGCTCGAACCATTGAACAGCGCCCACACTCCGGGAACGCCGAGCGCCGTGCGATCCCGTAGTCCGTCCGCTTTCGTGGTGCGCTTGTTCGTTTCATTGTTCGAATCATGCAGGTCCCAGAAGAGCTGGTACAAAGCATTCTCGGTGTCGTCGCCGAAGAATGTCTGCGTCGTGTTGTCTTCGTAAGTGTTGTCGATGTTTGAGTCCTCGGTATCCGTGTACTTTCCATCGCCCACCCGCGGGTATTGTCCTTTGAAATCGGAGCGCTCCAGAAGTGCCCCGCCAATCCACGTTCCGAAGCCTTCATTGAACGCCAGCCCCAGCGACTTGGTCTTGTTGCCGAGCGTGCCGGCATTTGCCGCGACTGTGTACTGATTGCTGCCGTCGTGGCTTCCACCTGCGACAGAATTCACGGCGTTGGTCTCGTCTGCAACCGCATGGCCGAATTCGTGCGCAACGACATCCCAGTCGTAGCGGTCCTGTAGATTAATGCGCACGTGGGTGGTTGTCGGACTGTAGCTGGAAATCCCGGGGTGCGGGAAATCCACCACAAACGCGTTCTTCGAAATCGACAGCCTGCGCCGGGCCTCCCGCACCATGTCAGCCATTCCATGATGGACCGTCCATGTATCGCCGGATTGCAGAACCAGTGTCCCGCCTTTGACGGAAGTAAAACTCACGATGTTGCTGCCGACCGTTTCCGTGATGACGTTTCCGGTCGCCGGGTTGGAGACGTCAAATGCTCCCGCGCCCCCCGAAGCCACGACATTGCCGTTGCCATCGACTCCCGGAAAATGGGCGGTCAAAATCACGTCATAGACATAGCCGGTCCTTGGAACGACGAAGCTGAACGTTCCCCCGATCAGGAACCCCGTGATGTCAGCGGCACCGCCGACCATTAATTGGTCCCGGACCGTGACCTTCACTCCGTTCATCGGGTACTCGGCGGCGTTTTCATCCTGCCACTTTCCGGTAAGTGTGACGTTTTCGCCGATAGTCAGAGCCCATGCGGACGTCGCGAGGAGGAGGCAAACGGCTGAATGAATCAGCCCGGTGATGCGGTTGGTTTTCATGGCGTGAGATCTCTAGTTGGATTTGCGGTTCTTGTTCTCCAGTTGCTTCTTTTCGCGCTCCTTTAGCCAGCGCTGGATTTCTTCCTTCGCGGGTCCTTCCGGCGGAGCGCCGGGCAGCCTTGTTCCTGCGGTGCCGGTCCGGCTCGCAATCCGGTTCACGCCAGCCGATTCGATGGAATCATTCCCAAACCACACCTGCCCGTCCTCCGCTAGAATCGTGACAGAAATGCGGAACCAATACTCTTTGCCATCATTTCCCGTGACACGCACCTCCACTCCAAGTCCGAACTCCCCCGCAGCGGTCACCGTGAGTGGAATCGTGTAAGTATGATTCGGATCATTCACGAAAGTGATCGCGGTCTCGCGCGGAATGGAGACCGATTTCGGATCGGACTCGGCGTTCACTTCGCGGTTCGCGTCGACCGCTGTAATGCGAATGAAGCCTTTGGTCCAAGGCACCGAGCTCACGACCTTCGACACGTCGAGCTGCGCCTCGCGTCCGATTCTCGCGCCCTGATTAGGAAATCCCACTTCAAACATGACCGGCGGCGGTCGCTTGGCCCATGCCTGCGGCGCGAAGCACGCACTGAGTAGGAGTGAGCACACGAGGTGGCGAACAATCGATTGAAAGTTCCATGACGTTGGGCGGTGGAGCGTGTTCATGGTTCGCGTTGTCCTCCCGCCTCCGGCCAAGTGTCAATAAAAAGATCCGGGAATTTAACGGTGCTGGACAGCGGGCAGGCATCGCTGATTCGCATCAAGATTCCATCGTGAAATCGTTGACCGGATTCGGCCCCGGGCCGTGGCCGCTGGAATGGCTACGGACGCCGCTCTTCTTCGCTGGAGTTTGCAGGGCCGAGCGGCTCCAGCGGCATCGGCAGGTCATGGTCCAGCGCCCGTTTACAAATCGCGAAAAAGTCTCCCCGTGCAGATACGCGCCGCATGTCGTGCAGGAAGTCCGGTGAGTCCACTCCCGCGCCGATGAAATTCACGTATTTCTTCATTTTTTGCACCTGCGCGTTTTCGCGGACTTCGGGATCGCAGACGGCTGCATAAAGCTCCTCAATGTACGCAAGAACCTCGCGCCCGGTTGGCAGAGAGATCGTGCCGCCTGCCAGATGCGTGCGGATCTGACTGAAGAGCCATGGATTTCGAATGATCCCGCGTCCGATCATCAGGCCCCGGCATCCGGTTTCAGTGAGGACGGACTCGGCGACTTTTGCAGACGACACGTTGCCGTTTGCAAGAACGGGGCAGGGGAGCGCACGCACTGCGGCTCCGATGCGCGCGTAGTGGACATCGCCGCGGTACATCTGGAGCACCGTGCGGCCGTGGATCGTGACAAGATCCACGCGGTGTTTTGCAAAAAGCGGCAGCAGCGCATCGATGGTCTCGTCGGTGTCAAATCCAAGCCTCGTTTTCACCGTGAATCGTCCCGGAATCGCGTCGCGCAATGCGCCGAGAATTCCATCCACCCGAGGGATGTCGCGCAGCAATCCGCCGCCCGCACATTTGCGATATACGACGGGGGCGGGGCATCCGAGATTCAAATCGACCGCTGCGACGTTGTGCTGCAACAGCTCCTTTGCGCTGCGAACGAGCGAGGGAATATCGTTCCCGATCATTTGCGCGATTGCAGGACGCCCGGTCGGATTCTCCGTGATGGAGCGAAGGATGTGCTTATCCAGATGCGAATCCCGATACACGCGGAAGTATTCTGTGTAATACAAATCCGCGCCGCCATAGCGCGAGATCAG
The DNA here is from genome assembly GCA_043755735.1 of Verrucomicrobiaceae bacterium. Classification (GTDB taxonomy): domain Bacteria; phylum Verrucomicrobiota; class Verrucomicrobiia; order Chthoniobacterales; family Chthoniobacteraceae; genus SXWH01. The sequence continues at coordinate 24,342 of JAYUSJ010000029.1, forward strand.
CCGCCAGAACGGCAGGTCTGTGACGTCCTGCATCGGCGCAAGCGCAAGCACGGGCGGGGCGCCGGCGAGCATGGAATCGAGTTGATCGACGGGCATCTCAGGAAACGAGCCGGGCAATCGCCTCGCCGAGCGCATGATGATTTTCCGCGTCGAGGTGCAGTCCGTCGAGCGCCGATGGTTCCACGAGTTCCTGCGCATTCAAAAAGCCCGCGCCCAACTGCGCGGCGACGAGCTCGTAGAGCGCCGGAAATTGCAGCGACTTTTCGCGTGCGCCCGCGAAGCGTGCAGCAAGATCCGGCAAGTCTGCAAAATCCCCGACGGATGGCGGACAAACAAGCAGGACGCGCGGCGCTTTGCCCCTAGGGCCTGCGTCGCTGGACAGGATGAGCTTTGCGAGCAACCCCGCGCCGCTCGCGATGTCTTGCGGGGGAACGTTGAGGAAAGTTTTCAGGTCGTTGGTTCCGAGCATCAGCACCACGACATCGATCGGTTTGTGCGACTCCAGAATGACGGGCAGGTGGGCGCGCCCGTTGCGCGAAGCGAATGCGGTGGGATCTTCGTGAACGGTAGTACGTCCGTTCTGCCCTTCCTCGATGATGTGATAATCAGCGCCGAGTCGGGACGCGAGAACGCCGGTCCAGCGAACGTGGCGCGGATGCCGGATCGGGATCGCCGACGCAGACGTCGCGGCAGCATCGTAGCCCCAAGTATTCGAATCTCCGTAGCAAAGTATGACTGGCATCTCGCCATTCAAAGTCGAGCATCGGGCGAAACGTCAAGCGCCTGCGTCAATATGGCGGAAATAGAAGGCCTGCGCGCCTGAAACGGCGCTTATTCGTCCGCAGGAAGTTCGCCCCGCTTGTAGGCTTCCAGCGTTTTGATGAGGCTGGCTTTGAGTTTTTCGTCGGAGGTCGATCCGATTGCTTCTTCCTGAGTTTTGAGCGCTTCTTCCTTTTTGCTCATGCGGAAAAGCGCACGGGCCAGTGTGTCGGTGACGGCTGCCTTTGAGTTGCCAGTCGCTTTTTCGACGCCATGGCGGGCCAGCTTTTCCGCGACTTCGAGGTCCGGTTTCTCGAGGACTTTCTCAGTCAGGAGCGCCCATGCGATTTCGTTGGAAACGGCGGAGTCGGTGTCGGGGGACGACGCGAGTTTTCGAGCTGCATCGTTTGCCGCCGAGCCATCACGCTTGCTCACTGCGATTCGGAACTGCATCGCAGTCGCGATGTATTTTTTTCCGTCGGGGAGTGCTGCTTCGAAATCCGATGCTGATTTTTCCGCGTCCGGCCAGTTCTTGTCGGCGAGGGCTTTTGCGGTGCGCACTCCGTGACGCATCATCGCTTCGCGGGTTTTGGCGTCTGTGTCGGCAGCGGCCTTGGATTTCGCGATATCGAACTTCCCTTCGAGGACATCATCGATGGTTTTGTCGGTAAGCTGCGAAGGATGCCCAATCCACGCCACGACGCCCTTTTGGTCGATTAGAAACGCCGAGGGGATTCCTTTCTGCCCCGCCGCCTGCATCCACTTTGTTGCCATCGCGCCGGTGTTCGGGTCTTCGCCTTCCACGGCATCGAGGGCCACGCGGTAGGTCATCTTGCCGCCCATCTCTTTGATGAATGGAGCGACCTTTTCAGTATCCTGCTCCCAGCAGTTCTGGCCGATCACGACGACTCCCTTGTCGGCGAATTTCTTGTGCAGTTCGTTGAGGTGAGGAATTGTGGCGCGGCACGGGCCGCACCATGTGGCCCAGAATTCCACGACGTAAACCTTTCCTTTTTCGAACGACTTCACCGGCTCGCCCTGCACCCATTTCCCGGTCTGAAGCTCCGGAGCCGGCGAGCCGATTTTCAAGGAACCGGGCTCGCCACCGGGCGAGCTTTTTTCCACCGCGACCTTGTCGCCGGGCTTGAAATCGCGCAACGGTTGCGCGAGTTCCATCATCCCGCGGGCGGGTGTTGCAGCGTGGAGCGTGATGAGCGTGGCGCCGCCGAAACGGTCCACGGTTTTCGCGCCTGCCTTTTCGTCGGATTGCTTTGTGCGCGGCCCTTCGCTGAGCGGATGAATCGTCGATACGTGGCCAATGGCGTTGCCGGCCTGATCCAGAATTGCTGCGCCGCTGGAGCCGGGTGCCCAGTCGGTGCTCACGTTCAGCCGGAGGTTTTTCCACATTCCCGCCGTGCCTTCTTTTCCCGGCGTGCCCTGCCAGAAAAAGCGGTTCACGATTCCTTCGCTGAAATATCCCGCCTGTCCGAGCGGTGTGCTGAAGCAATACGCGGGTTCCCCCGGCGAGACGACGTCGTTCAGCGGCAGCGGTGCCAGCTTGCTGCCTTCCAAACGGAGGATCGCGCCGTCGAGCGTCTGGCTCTTGGCCATCACAGATGTCACCGGCAGAACTTCATTATTGTGATCGACGGCGATCAAATACCCTTCGCGCATATCCGCGCCCGGTTCCACGCAGTGGTGGCACGTTGCGATGGCGTCGTTCGCCACGGCATACGCCGCCGCGAGATTGAGATGCCAGTGGTCGCATCGCTGGCAGAGATAGTACCATCCAAGCTGCAATTGCGCCTTCCGGGCAGCCTTTGCAACCTCGGGCGGCGAGAGTCGTTCCTTACGCGCTGCGGGGAACTCTATCGCGGCCGGAATTGGATTCTTGAGCTGTTCCTTTACGACGTCGATGGAGAGTTTCAGCTTGCCCGCGTCTTTGAGAGCCTTGGCTTTGTTCAGGAGGTCGGAGTCCTGTTTTCGGTTTCCGTTCCGCTCGATCGGCACGCCCGGTGCCTGCGCATGGAGTACCGGGTGACTGGCCACGGATGTGAAGATTGCTGCGGAAAGAAGAAGAGTTTTCATGCGAACTGAATGCTGATTGCGGCTCAATATGTGCCACCGAACGATGGCGACCGCAATCGCTGCGTTCAATCCACGGTTTCCTGACGGACGATTGCGTTTTTCCGCTATGCGAAGAACTCCGCGTGATTCGGAGTTGCGCAGCGGAACAGTGCCCGCCAGTCTCCGCGCCGCTTATGTCTCAAGACTCCACACAGCCCTGGTACAAACAACTCACCGCTTATCATTGGTTCGTCTTCATCGTCGCGTCCCTCGCGTGGCTCTTTGACTGCCTCGACCAGCAACTCTTCATCCTCGCACGGGATAACGCGATTCGCGCACTGCTCGCGGCGGAGGGTGGCTTGGAGCTTTCCAAAGTGGACCCCGCGCTCGTGACAAAAAATGGCGCGAACGCCATGGCCATCTTCGTCGCAGGCTGGGCCACCGGCGGCCTGATTTTCGGGTCCATCGGCGACCGCATCGGGCGGGCAAAAACGCTCGCCGTCACGGTGCTCATCTACTCCATCTGCACCGGGCTCAGCGCATTCTCCGCGAACATCACGCAGTTCTTCATCTACCGATTCATCACCGGGCTCGGCGTC
>JAYUSJ010000030.1:0-8279 GCA_043755735.1 Verrucomicrobiaceae bacterium
AGGAGTTTCGCGAGCAGGGAATCGGCCCACGGCTCTCGGGCTTCGAGTTCGATGGCGGTCTGGCCGCAGTTCATCGCGCCGGCGGGTACGAGTCGTCCGCGACGTGCGCTCGTCGCTTCACTCTCCCCGCTGATCCACTCCATGCCGAGCGTCGCACCATCGGAGCGAAGTTGCGCGAGCACGGGCACGACCTGACCGGGATCGATGGAAAAAACATCGCGGGCAGCGATGCTCGCGACGGGCAATTTTTCTCCCGAGATGAGCCGCACGGGTAGCGGCTCTGACTGCGCGGCGAGGAGTTGGTGGCGGTTGCGCTCGACGGCCTTTTGCTGGAGCCAGCGTCCAGCGAGCATGAGAAAGCTGAACGTGGAGACGAAATCGAAATAGACGAATCCATCGGCACCGCGAGTCCATGCAAAGACGGAGCCGACATAGGCTGCGGTGAGGCCCAGCGAAATGGGTAAATCAATATGCAGCACCCGCTGACGCAGGCTGTGCCACGAGCGGACAAAGAAGTAACTGCCGCCGATGAGAAAGCTCAGCGTGCCGAGGATGAGCGTGAGTCGGTGAAAGAGCGGCGCGAATTCAAACGTGCTCTCCATGCCGAGGTAACGCGGGAGAGTGAAGAGCATCGTGTTCAGCGCGAGCGCGGCGCAGAGGCCCAGACGGAGATTCAGCGCCCGGCTCGCAGGCGCGGCGGTTTCTCCCTTTGGGCCGACGAGATAACCGAACGTCTGCAACTCTCGCGCAAAGGCGACGATTTCAAAGACGCCGGGTTGCCATCGAAGCGCGAGCTGGCCAAGCGTGGGGTCCACATGGATCGCGAGTGCGCCAGGACTACGAGCGAAGAGTTTCTCGATGAGCCACGCACAGCCGATGCAGGAGAGCCCCTGGACATCGAGCGTGAGTGTGCCGTTTGCGATGCGCGAGAGGTCTTCTAGCCATACGTAGTCACGCTTTTGAAAGACGAGCGCCTGCACTGGCGGGACGCCGCTTTCCTGCAAGTCGTAGAATTGTCCCAAGCCGTTCTTCGCAATCAGATCGTGGACGAACTGGCAGCCCGCACAGCAGAAATCCGGGCGATGCGCCGTCGGGCGAAACGGCGTCCCGCAGTGGATGCAAACGCGGCGTTCAGTGGCAACAGCACTCATGGAGCGGAAGAGTAGCGCGCCAAGCAAGGAGGCCGGCGGAGACGAGGGCGATGATTTGCTGTGTCCGACGCGCGGTGAGTGGAGACAAGCGGCGATGGGAGCGCTCGGCCTGACTTTGGATGAGCCACGGAAGAGGAATGGTGCCGAGCGAGAAAGCCGCCATGTGCAACGCGCCACTCGTCCACGAACCGGTGAGCGCTGCCGCCCCGAACATCAGCCACAGCGGCCCGCAGGGGAGCAGCGGTGTGAGCCAACCGAGCGAGCGGTTTAGTTTTGCGCGAAGGAGTAAGGTGGCGATGAACCGTGGCTGCGGGATTCTTTTTTCCAGCCCGAATCCGAGCACTATGAGCACGACAACAAACGCCCACGGGACGATGCGTGCGGTGCTGCCTTGTAGGAAAACTGCGACCACCTGCCCTGCTGCGCCACAGAGCGCGCCAGCGATGGAGTAGGAAATGAGACGCGATGCGTGATACTCGAACGGTTTCACGCGCAGCGCGCAAGCGAGCGGACCGCACATGGCGGTGCAGTGGATGCTCGTGGCGAGTCCGGCAACGAGTGCGGCGGTAGGTGTGACGATGCTAGGGTCCATGTGAGGAGAGTACGTCCGGCTGTTTATTGCGAACCGCGATTACGACCATCGTGATCATACCGGAGATGAAGATGATGTTTGCGATGATGAGCCAAATCCAGGGTCGGTTTTTCATGGGATAATTGGACCGAGAAATGTCCCGATCTTTTCGATGATGGTGCCCTTGTCCGAGACGACGCGGAAGCGAAGCGGGATTTCCGCCTTCAAATCAGTGCGAGGCAACGTGACTACAACGGTGCGGATCTCCTCGCCTAGCGGCGCGACGTTGATGCCGCTCTCCGCGCCGTTCCAGCGCAGGCTTTGAGGGGCGTCGAGGATTTCCAATTTGAAGGCAACGGGTGTATTGCGCTTGTTTAGAACGCGAACGAGAAATTGGTTTCGCACGACGCCATTTTCCACGATGTAGGGGATGCCAGTTACGCGTGTGAGACTGACGGTCGCGGGCTTGAGCGACGACGTCTCGATGGTCAGTGCGATGGCTCCGAGAATGGCGAGACCAGTGTAGAGCAGAATGCGCGGACGTAGCCAGCGCGTGCGCTCCCCTGCGAAGCCGTGGCGCGAGTCATAGCGGATGAGGCCCGGCTTGCGCTCAAGTTTTGCCATCACGGTATCGCATGCATCAATGCACGCGGCGCAGCCGATGCACTCCATCTGCAAGCCTTGGCGAATGTCGATGCCGGTCGGACAGACCTGCACGCATCGGGTGCAATCGACGCAGTCTCCCGCGCCGCTGGTGCCCTTGCGTCCGCGAGGTTCGCCGCGAGTTTTGTCATACCCGACGACAACAGAATCGCTGTCGATAAGGGCGGACTGCAAACGTCCGTAAGGACAAAGGACGATACAGAATTGTTCGCGGAACCACGCGAGATCGAACCAAAGCGCGGCGGCAATGAGAAAGACAAAGCCGAACGATCCCCAGTTTTCGCCCGGAGCCTTCGACATCATCGCGTAGAGCTTTGGCAGTGATACGAAATACGAGAGCAGCACATGCGCGAGAAGCAGTGAGAAGAGCACGTAGATCGTGTGCTTCGCGGCTCGGCGAACGGTTTTGTCGAAAGTCCAAGGCGCGTTGTCGAGCTTGCGACGGGCCGGGGCGTCTCCTTCGCACCATCGCTCGATCCGGCGCGCAAAATCGAGGAACACTGTCTGCGGGCAGGCCCACCCACACCACACGCGACCAAGCAAGGCGGTTACGTAGAAGAGGCAAAACCCCAGACCGCTCAGCACGAAAAAACCTACCCACACATCTTGCCCGACGAATGTGAGGCCGAAGTAGTGGAACTGCCGGCGGGCGACATCGAGAAATAGAGCGGGGTTGCCGTTGATCTGAATCCACGGCAGCGCAACGTAGATAACGGTGAGTGCGATGGCGAAAAGGGTGCGCCAGCGCGTAAAGCGTCCGCTTGCTGTGGATGGGTGGATGAAGCGCCGCGATCCGTCCTCATTGATTGTCGTAACCGACTCCAACGAGGGACTGGGTGGCTGTTCGATCATTGCGGTGGCGCGACGATGGCTGGAGGAGTCCAACCTGGAACGATCACGACTTCCTCACCTTGTTTGTGAAACGAAAAAATGTAGGCGACGACTTCGCTCATCTTCCGCTTTCCGAGCATTGCATCCCACGCAGGCATACCCTTGGCGAGCACGCCTTCGTTGACGGTCTTGAACGAGTCCATGGGTTTTCCTCCGCGAATCCACTGATTATCTACAAGATTCGGACCGATAAGGCCGGTGAGGTCGGGCTTGTGGCAGGCGACGCAGGTGGTTTCGAAGGTGATTTTGCCAGCAGCGATTGCCACCGGATCAGCACTCATTTTCCAAAGTGAGTCGTCGTTGATCTCTCCGGCCTTTTGAGCGGCAAGCGCGGCATTTTTCGCCATCTCTGCTTCAAGCGCTTGCACGGGCATAACGCCGAAGCCGTAGGCGTGGAAGTAGCCCCAGTAGATCACTGCGAATACCATCGCGCCGTAAAGTGTGAGCAGCCACCAACGTGGCAGGCGTTTGTCGTATTCTTGAATTCCGTCGTAGCTGTGAGGGCGGAGCGCGTCGTCGGGTTGCTGGTTCGCGGGATCAATCATGGTCGTCGGGTTCCAGCGGGAGCTTTTCGAGATATGCGACGGTGTCACGCGACATGCGGCGCACGCGGATGAAATGGATGACGAAGACTGCGAAGAATAGTATGATGCTCAGGATGCTGAGCGAGCGCTGCCAGTCTTCGACGATGATGCGGTGAAACATGGTGTGTTATTTTACGACGGTTCCCGATGCTGTGGCGGGCGCGACTTTCTCGGATTTGCCGAGCTTTTGGAGGTAGGCGATAAGGGCAATGATCTCGCGCTCGGGCGGCACTTCTGCGCCAGCGGTTTTGAGATCTGCGGCGAGTAGTGCTGCTTGTTCGTCGCACGCTTTTTGGATTTCCCCATCGGTCATCGGGGGATAGGGCACGCCGATTCTGCGCTGCACAGCGATCTTATTGGGAAGCGCTGCGGTGTCGGTCTTGTCCGTGAAGAGCCAGGGGTAATCCGGCATTGTGGAGCCGGGGCTGATTTGCCGCGGGTCGCGCATGTGGAAGTAGTGCCACGAGTTTGGATACTTGCCGCCTTGACGGGCGAGGTCGGGTCCGGTGCGTTTGCTGCCCCATTGATATGGGTAATCGTAGATGCTTTCGCCGATTTTTGAGTATTCGCCGTAGCGCAACACATCCCCGACGAGCGTTCGGATTTGCTGCGAGTGGCAGTTGTAGCAGCCCTCGCGGATGTAGATGTCGCGGCCCGCGAGTTCTAGCGGTGTGTAAGGAATTTGCCGCACACCCTCGGTGTTACCCGCAGTATTCACCATCACTGTGGGGATTATCTGCACGAGGCCACCGATGAAAACGGCGACCGTCGTCAATAGGGTGAAAGGCAGCGCATTCGCCAGAAGCCGCTCGTACCACGCGCCCCAGCCTGCCTTGGAGAATTCGACGCTCATGCTCATCGCGGCGGCGGTGCCAAGAAAGCCTACGATACAAAGCCCGCTCACTGCGGTCGGAAGTGCGGCCCACCCGGCGGCGAAGAGGATGAGCAGTGTGGAGTATATGACCGGCGCATTCAGAAAGCTGCCGCGAATGCTCATCTGCTCCGCTTTTTCTGGCACAAAAACCTCCACGCTTCCGTTCACTTTTTCGGCTCCACTCGCGGTCTTCCAAATGTTCCACGCCTGCATGATGAAGCCGATGAGATACATCAACCCTCCGAGCGCCCGAACGTGCATGAGCGCTTTCGTGGAGGTCACTGCGTCGAGGAAGTTTGGGTATTCGAGCACCGTGCCATTTTCCTTCGTCGCGCCGAGCATCAGGCCCTGCGTGATACCGGAGACATACATCGAGAGCATGTAGATGAGAATGCCGACCGTCCCGAGCCAGAAGTGCATGTTCGCTGCGGCGGGCGAGTGCAGCGGGCGTCTCCAGAGCCGCGGTGCGAGCCAGTAGAACATTCCCGCGGCCATAAAGCCGTTCCATCCCAGCGCGCCGCCATGAACGTGCGCGATGGTCCAGTCGCTGTAGTGCGACAGGGCGTTCACCGAACGTATGGACATGAGAGGTCCCTCAAACGTCGCCATGCCGTAGAAGGTCACGGCGGCCACGAAAAATTTCAGGACGTGATCCGTGCGGAGTTTGTGCCAAGCACCGCGCAGCGTGAGGAGACCGTTGAGCATTCCGCCCCAACTCGGAGCCCAGAGCATGAGCGAGAAAATCATTCCCAGCGACTGGAGCCACACGGGCAGCGAGGTATTTAGAAGATGATGCGGCCCCGCCCAGATGTAGATGAAAACAAGCGACCAAAAGTGAACAATGCTCAGGCGGTAGCTGTAAACCGGGCGCTCCGCCGCTTTCGGCAGAAAGTAATACATGATGCCGAGGATCGGCGTCGTGAGGAAGAACGCGACGGCGTTATGCCCGTACCACCATTGCACGAGCGCATCCTGAACGCCGCCGAAGATCGGATAGCTGTGTGTCCAACTCGTCGGGATCGAGAGATGATTGACGATGTAGAGCATCGCCACGGTGATGATCGTCGCGATGTAAAACCAGATCGCCACGTAGAGGCTTGGCTCGTTGCGACGAGCGAGCGTCCAGAAGAAGTTGATCGCGAAGACCACCCAGATGAGCGCGACGGCGATATCGATCGGCCAGATCAGTTCTGCGTATTCCTTCCCGCGTGTCAGGCCGAGTGGGAGTGTGATCGCCGCCGCGACAATGATGAGCTGCCAGCCCCAGAAGTGAATTTGCGAGAGGAGTTTTGAAGCTGTGCGCGCCTTCACGAGCCGCTGAGTGGAATAGTATATTCCGGCAAACATCATATTGCCGACGAATGCGAAGATGACCGCGTTTGTGTGTAGCGGGCGCAATCGGCCAAACGTCAGCCACGATGTCTTGAAATTTGCCTCCCACACGCCGAGTTGCGTGGCAATCAGCACGCCGACGAGCATTCCGATGATGCCCCAAAAAATGGACGCTATCATGAACTGCCTTACCGGAGTGTCGTCGTATTCGATGCGGATCTTTGTGCCGGTGCCTTCGGTAATCATGAGTCGGATAATTGAGACGGAGGGGAATCAGGTTCCAGCGGGAGCAAGGCGTCGCGATCGCTAAATTGGCGCGGATCGCACGCAGAGGCGATCCACAACACTACGAAGAACAGCACGAGCAGCAGCCCGACGAAGATGGTCAGCGCTAGGACGTTCATACACCTTCTCCGAACGCCGGGACGAAACGGGATTCCGCGCCGCACACAGCGGGTATCGCTGTGATGGTAGCAGAATGCGACACGGTCGCGTGAGCGGCACGGAATGCCGTTTCGTTTCCTGGCGGAGCCGCGCCATTCTTGGCACAGCGGCATTGCCCACACCGACCACAAGGTACGGCGTCGGGCTCGGAGTTATCTAACTTTGCTTCCATCACGGGAGAACTCTGCTCGGGGACGTCGTTCCACGCTCACCGCCGATTGTGCAAAAATCACCCTCCGTTGCATTGCCGTGAGACTCACCACGATGTAATGGTCTCGGTATGAATTTGCCCGAGGCATCCGCTATTTCCGAGAAACTCTCGCGATCGAAAATATTGCTCGACTACGAACGTGCATTTTCTGAGGCGACCGGGATGCCTCTCAAGTACGCCCCCGTCGGTCAGAAGCGTGTCGGCATGAGAGGAAGTGCTGCTGCCAACGCATTCTGCACCCACATGGCGGAAAGCGAACCCGGCTGCCGCATGTGCGTGGAATTACAGGAGAAACTCGCCTCCCCTGGGCCAGACGGTCAGACGCGTTCCGAAATCTGTATGGCTGGCCTCACCGACTCCATCGTGCCCGTAAGCCTCGGCGAAAAAGTCCTCGGTTACCTTCAGACTGGGCAAATCGCCTTGAAGAAACTCACTCCAACGGACTTCCGGCGAGTCACCACTTTCCTAAAGAAGGGTGGGGCTGATGTTGATTGGGATACCCTCGAAAAAGCGTATTTCGGTACCCGTACGATCGAGCAAAAACAATATACCGCCGTCCTCAAGCTGCTCGAAGTTTTCGCCCAGCATCTCTCACTTGCTGCGGAGCAAATCGCCACCCAGCAGACCCACGCCGAGCCGCCGCTCGTCGAACGCGCGCGCAAAATTATCGAAGAACGCAGCGCTGAAGAGCTGACCCTCACGGAAATCGCCCGTTGCGTCCATGCCAGCACGTTCCACTTCTGCAAGACCTTCAAACGCGCAACCGGCATGACTTTCACCCAATACCTCTCCATGGTGCGCATCGCGAAAGCCAAAAAACTTCTCGCCAACCCACAAGCTCGCATCACCGAGGTCGCCTATGAATCCGGCTTTGCCTCCCTCACCCATTTCAACCGCATGTTTCGCCGCATCACCGGCCAGTCTCCCACTGACTTTCGCCAGAAAATACCCCGCTCTTCGCCTGCGGAGTAACTCGATCAGACTGGTGAGCGATTAACGCCGTGGACGCTTAAGCGTCTCCATGTTATCGCAGTTGGGATGATGCTTTCTTTCACAAAAATGAACGGGGCCGGCAACGACTTCGTGATGCTGGACAACCGCTCGCTCCAACACGCGCTCGATAAGCCTACGATTGCTCGTATTTGCGACCGACATCGTGGCGTCGGCGGCGATGGACTCATAGCGGTGGAGCCTGCGGTGGACGGCGCGGATTTCAAGATGCGCTATTACAACGCGGACGGCGGCGAGGCTGAAATGTGCGGCAATGGAGCGCGCTGCTTCGCACGCTTTGCCAGCCGCGTATCGGGCAAGGTGGGCGCGGTTCGGTTTGAGACGCTCGCGGGAGTTATCGGTGCCGAACTCATCGGCGAAAACGTCCGTCTTTCCATGTCCAAGCCACACTCCTACGCCCCACCCGTGGAGTTGCTCGTGGCGGGCGAAAAACTGACGGTTCACTTTCTAAATACAGGCGTACCACACGCGGTAGTCTTCGTGAAAGACTTGGAAAATACGGACATCGTCCGGCTTGGGCGCGCGCTGCGGCATCACCCGCACTTTG
>JAYUSJ010000031.1:0-8258 GCA_043755735.1 Verrucomicrobiaceae bacterium
GCGCGCATCGGTTTTCGCGACACGGCGATTAAACATGAGCCCCGTCGTTCCATCATCTCCCGTTTTTGTGGCAATAGACATGACGCCTATACGCCCGCCGCCGCCCTCCGGTGCAATTCATTTCATGACGGAGTGAAAAAACTAGATCGGCACTACCAATGTCTCAAACGCACTTTCCGTGTAGGCCGCGCCGGGGCCGAATTGATTGTCCACGTTGATGTCGTTTCGCGCGTCGGTGCCAGCGCCCCCATCCGCTGAAACATCGCCCATGAAGATGACCCGGTTATTCTTCGAGTCCTTGCCGATGAATAGCGTGTCAGATCCCCCTCCGAGCATGATGGTCGCCAGTTTTCGGAAGAGCGAGGTCCCGAAAGTTGCATCACGCTCGATTTGCACATCATCATTGCCACCGCGGGTATCGATCGAAAAAGCCCCGCCCACCACAAGATTGTCGATATCCAAAAAGCTCGCGCCATCCCCCATCAACAGCGACACCACTCCGCCGACTTTGATGTTCGTCAGTTTTGCGAAATCCAACGTTGTCGCGGCTGCGAGTGTTGCATCCACCACCACCGCACCACTGATTTTCAACGAGCCCGGAAGGCCGCTCCTGCTTCGAATATCGGCGCTTTGAATTCCGGATGCTGCGGCCCCAAGGATCAGCGACACCGAACCGGTGATTGTCCCATCGCCCTTGATGATCGCAGTATCCGCATCATCGCCGCCGTCGAACTGGACGTTCCCGGTGACCGCCAGACTTTCCGCCGATATATCCAGCAAATCCGCACCAGCGCCGCCACCCACGCGTAGTCCGGCCTTCAACACGAGTCGGTGAATGCCCGTAAGATCCAGCTTATCCGCCTCCGTCCCGCCATCCAGATAGACTTGTCCGAGCGCGGAAAACGATGCCCCCTGCAGGTCGATCTGATCCGCCCCCTGCCCTCCGTCGAGAAATACCGAAACGCCAGCCACCGAGCGTCCGACCGACACAAGCCCGCCGTCGATATCCAGCGTGTCATTTCCTCCCATGCCGGTCATCTCCACGGAGCCGAGCAGGGCGACTTTGCTGCTTCCGATGCCGATACGATCCGCCGCACTGCCGCCCTGATAAATCACCGAACGCCCCAGCGCATCCCGCCCGATGCTCACAGCCCCTTGATTCCCAAATTCCAACCGATCCAAACCACCGTTTCCGATGAACTCCACCTGCCTCCCGATTTTCAAATTTGTGTCCGTCGCCATCAGCAGTGCATCCGCGCCAGCCCCGCCGGTAAATTGAACAGCTCCGCCGACGGTCGAACTCGCCGCACCAAACGTGAAAGTCAGTCCATCGCCGCCATCCATCACCGACAAATTCCCGGAAACTGCAGCCACCAGTCCATCGAGATCTACTGCATCAAGGCCCGTTCCCATGCTGAAAGTCGCGTTCCCCTTCACCACGAGTCCCATCGTCTCCACCACGTCATTCCCCGCTCCGGTATCCACACTCAGCGATTTCAGCGAGCGCAGGTTCACGAGTTCCAGGACGTCATTTCCGCCCGCCAATTGGACCGTCAGTTTCGCAATTGCCCCGATCTCAAACCGCTCCTCACCAGCGACGTTGATCGAGGTATTCACGAGCGCCGCATCCTCATTCCCCTCGACCCGCCAAGACGTCGGTCCTGTCTGAAAAACGGTCACAGAATTATTCGAATCATCACCTGTGATCGTCAACTCTCGTGTCACCGCATTGTAAGTGGCTAGCACAAGACCGGCGGGTGCAATTCGCGATTCGAGAGATTCAATGGAATTACGGTATTTCATGACAGTCACATCGACAAATTCGGCCGCCCTTTACCACCACTTAATTGTTTCCAAAAAGATACAGATTTACCATCGCTGCCGAACCTACTGCGTCGCCATGTGCCGCGCCTGGCGCTTGGGTTGGAGGCGCTTGGTGGTTTGGATGTTTTCCGGCGTTTCCAAGAATGCCGGAACTCCCTTTCGCCCGATGCGCTGCCAGTCGCGAATGATGGCTGCGGCGACAGTTTCGGCAGGCACCCCCGCTTTCTCCGTGAGGAATGTGTGCAGCGATTCGGCGAGATTTTGCAGCGCGATTTCGTGGGTTCGCCGCAGGTGGGACCAGAGCCAGTCGCTCAGCGCGAGCATCCGCGAAAATGGCGATGTGCCATCGCTCCATGCGAGCGCCAGCGTATCGATAAAATTGCCGCTGTTGCCGAGAAGATCCCAGTAGCGGGCGAAGCGGCGCATCCGCTGCATGTCGGCAAAATTGATGTCGCGCGTCTGAAGGATCTCATAAGGCGGACGCGACGAGTATGCCATCGAGTATTCGGCATCGTGACGAATGATCGGCGTACCGCGGAGCCGTTTCAGGATGCCGATTTGGATCTCCTGAGGGCGCATCGCGATGAGCTGATCGAAGCCGCGCCCGAAGCTCTCGATGCCTTCGCCGGGGAGCCCCACGATGAGGTCGGCGTGGATGTGAACGCCGGTATTCTCCCGAAGGTATTGAAAATTGTCGGCGAGGCGCTGGTAGTTTTGGCGGCGGGAAATATTCTTCGACGCGAGGTCATCGAAGGTTTGGATGCCGACTTCGAACTGGAGCGCACCGGGCGGGAATTTGGCGATGAGCGCGCGTAGTTGTTCAGGGAGCCGATCGGGGATCATTTCAAAATGGACGAAGAGTCCGTCGATCCAATGATCGAGAAAAAACTGAAGGATCGCGGAGCTCGTCGGCAGGTGAAGATTGAAAGTGCGATCGACGAATTTGAACTGCCGCGCACCCCGATCGAGCAGCCGTTTCATTTGAGCGAGAAACGGCTCCAGTGCAAAGGCCCGGACCGGAATATCGAGCGACGAAAGGCAGAATTCGCAGGTAAACGGACAGCCTCGCGAGGCCTCGACGTAGATGACACGATGAGCGAGGTCGTGGTCGGTGTAGAGGTCGTACGGGAATGAAATTTCGTCGAGCTTCGGGAGATGCGCGGCGATAATTTTCGGGTGCGTTTTTCCTTCGAGAAGATCGGCCGCAACAACCGGGAAAGTGAGGTCGGCTTCTCCCGTGATGACATGATCGGCGAGGCGGACGATTTCCTGGCCCTCCGTTTCATACGAGACTTCGGGGCCGCCGAGGATGATGCAGATTTCCGGCGCAACACGCTTGAGCAACGAGACGACTTCGGTCGTCTCGATGATGTTCCAAATGTACACACCGAATCCAACGATTCGTGGACGGAGTGCGAGAATGCGCTCGGCGATTTCCATCGGCCGCTGGTTGATATCAAACTCCGCGATTTCCGCGCGCTCACGGAGCGGGCCGAGGTTCGCCATGAGATAGCGAAGGCCGAACGAAGCGTGGATGTATTTGGCGTTGAGGGTCGCAAGGACGAGATCCGGCATGATTTAGTTCCAGATGAACTTGGTAAGGCGGAGTTCCTTCACATTCGCCCTCGCCTCCGCCGCCCGCGGTCCGGGGATTTTGCCGAGCTTTTCATACGTGCCCAATGCGTCCCGCCAGCTCCCGAATCTTTTGAGGATGGCGGCGGCTTCGAAGCCCGCTTTGTAGAGCCAGAAAGTCTCCTTCGGTCCCGCCATCGCCTTGTCGAGCAAGTCCGAGTAAATGAACAGCGCCTCCTGTTCGCGGCCCAACTTCAGAAGGACATCTCCTTGTTTATACACCGCTTTATTGTGCCACTCCGGGTCGATGTCGGGCATCGCTGCAAGCTCCGTGTATGCCTTGATCGCGATGCCGAGTTTCTCCGGCGCGCCTTTTGCGATGCGGACAAGGTTATCGCCCTTTGCGCACAGGCTCGCGTACCGCAGTTCCGGGGGCGCGGGCGGCTCGGCATCCAGGACGGTTTGGAAAATGGCGGAAGCATCCTTGTCGAGCTCATGCTGGATGATTCCCTGTTGAAAATAGGCGTGATACTTCAGCGGTCCCTTGCGTTCTACGACCTGCGCGAAAAGTGCGGTGGCCCGCTCGGCGCTGCCCGGATCCATGCGATTTTTCGCGCATTGCCCGGCCAAAAAAAGCGCGGTCTCCGCATATCCGCTCTCGGGTTGCTCGCGGGCGAGCGTCTCAAACTGAGTTCCCGCATTCGCGAAGTCGCTGTCCTGAAAATAGACCTGACCCAATTTCATGCGGACATCGCTCAGAAGCGACGATTTTGGATGCTCTTCAATAAACGCGCGCCCCAGCGCGACTACTTTCTCCGAATCGCGTGGCTTGGCCGCATCGGCGATGAAGATGGCTGCATAGCGATTGCGCTCCGTCTGCCCGCCGGATGGGTCGGCCCCCTCGGTAGCTTTTGCGCCGCCCAACTCGACTTCGGCCTCCACCGGATTTCCTCCGGCGAACTGGAGTTCTGCGAGGACGAGAAACGCCTCGCTCCGACGCGGGTGCCCCGGATAGTCGCCGAGGAAAGCCCGCAAAGTCGCGGGCGCAGACGACGGCTTCACTCTCGCCTGGGTGATTCCCGATTCCAAAACAAGTTCACCGCTCAGAGGGTCGCTCCCGTGATTCGCCACAAACTCGGCAAGTCGTTTCTGAAATCCATCGAGGTTTTTGAGTTCAAGTTCCGCCAGCGCGGCGTTGAATGCCGCGCTTTTTTGCAGACGCACCGAGTGCTCCGCCGCCAGTCGGAAGTAAGTCACGGCGAGCGCCGCGTCGCCTTTTTGAAATCCGACGAGCGCCATTCGCATTTCGAGCAAAGCCGAGCGCTCCTTCTCCTGCGCTGCGCGCTCCGGCCAAACCCCGCCGGCCGCAGGGAAAGCAGGGCGCTCCGAGTCCTGTGTGGTGCGCTGCGCTGCCTCCAGGGACTTTAGCGCATCGTCGAACCTGCCTGCGCTTTGGGCCACCTCGGCAAGCATTTCATGGACGTAAGTCGTGAGTCGGTGATTGGGAAACCACGTCAGAAAAAGCCGCAGCGATTTTTCGGCAAGGTGCTTGCGGCTTTTTTCCCGCCACTGCATCCGGCTCACGTAATACTGCGCAAGCGCGGCCCTTCGCGGGTGGGCGATTTGCTCATCCCGGTCTGCCATTTTGTGCAGTTCGGCTTCGCGAGGACTCCGTTCAGACGCGTTAATCTTGTCGAGCCGGCGGAAGATCATTTCGATGGCGGGATTGTCCGGTTGGTCCCACAAGAATTTCTCCAGCGTGCGGGCCGCCCCCTCGGACCCAATGTTTTTCAACTTCAGCCTCGCCTCAGTCGAAGCGAGCACGACCGCCGCCAGAAGATGGGCGGAAACGCCTTCCGTTTCCGGGGTGATTTTATCCAGCGCATCGAGCGCGGACTGCCATTGCTCATTGGCCAAAAGCAAACGGGCCGCCACGTAATCGCGCCACCTCGCATCGGAGGGCTTCACCACCTCGATATTTCGCAGCAACTCCGTCGTCTCGCTCTTGCGCCCCAGTTCCGTGAGCCATCCGGCATGACGCAGCCGGGCAGAAACCGGGGCTTTTCCCTCGGCGATCAATTTCTCCAAAACCGCGACGGCTTCCGCAGTGCGTCCGAGCATTTGCAGCGACTCTGCCTTACCAATCGTCGCGGAAACCGGCACTCCATGGACTCCGGCAATGTCATCGTAAAGCGACAGCGCCTCGCTCCAGCGCCCTTCCGCCACCATTGCGTGAGCCCGCAGAAGGGTCGCCTTTTTGCCGGTGAGTTTCTCCAGAACGATCAATGCATCGGCGGCTTTCCCCGAGCGAAGTTGCGCCTCCGCAGTCAGCAAGGACGCCTCTTCCCGGTCGGATGCGGGGAAATCGACTGCTTTCAATGCAAGCGTCAATCGGGCGAGAGCGAGCTCCGGGATTTGTTCATCGAGCGCCCGCCGGGCCGAGTCCAGCACGGGATGCTCCGCGCAAGCCACAGTGGCCAGCGCGATGCAAAAAAGCGGGAGCTGAAAAGGTTTCATCACAGTCGCGTTTTATACCGCGCCAAACGGGCGGCGTCCACAGTAGCGATGAAATATACGCATTGGGCATTTTTCGGCGTTGCTTGTCCCGACGTCTCCAGACTAAAGAAACAATCATGATCGCAGGCATTGCCCTTCTTATCGCAGCAGCACTTTACCGTCTCCTCCCCATATTTCTCGGAGTGACCACCGAGCAGCAAAGCTGGCTGCCCGGCTTTTCGCCTATTGCAGCCATCGTGCTCTGCGGCGCTGCGTTCCTGCCGCGGCGTTCGGCGATTGCCATTCCGTTTGCCGCGCTTCTGCTCACGGATGTCGCGCTGAATCTTCACTACGGTTACCCGGCATTTTCCAGTGCGATGGTTGTCAATGTGTTCGCTTTCGCCGCCATCGCCGCGCTCGGCTGGCAGCTTCGCAAGCGCACCGACGCGAAAACGATGTTCCCCGCCGCCATTGGCAGCGCGTTCTTCTTTTACATCGTCACGAACACCGCTTCGTGGCTCACGATTCCTGAATACGCGAAGACGCTTTCCGGCTGGGTCCAGGCGCTCACCACCGGGCTGCCGGGCTTTGCTCCGACGTGGACTTTCCTGCGCAACGAACTCGTCTCAAACATTCTCTTCACCGGTCTTTTCCTCGCCTGCATTCACCGGTCCGAAGCGCCGACACCGGCCAGGGCTCCCGCCCGCTGGTAGTCATGTCCGCCGAGTCGCTCAAGTGGTGATATTCATCGCCGTTGCCGGGCTGCGGATTCCGGGTATTTTACTACAGGCGTTTAGCCAATCCTGAATCATGCCCACATACGTTTACGAACTCTGCGAAGGTGACTGCAAAGCCTGCGGCGGAACTTTTGAAATCAACCGCCCGATCGCCCGCGATCCGTTGACGAATTGCCCGCTCTGCAAAAAAGCCGTGCGCAAAGTCATCACCAACGTAAACACGCCAAAAGTCACGCGCCCCATTGGTCCAGCCGAAGCGCGCAACGCCGGGATGAGCGTCTTCAAAAAAGTCAGCAGCGGGGAATACGAGCGACTTTAGACGTCGGGCTCAGTGCCGGGTCTCCGTAGCCGCCGTCGAAGCACGCAAATCGCCATCCGCGAGTTTGCGCTTAAACAACTCCAGCGAATGCGCGTACACAAAGTTTGCGAGCACCGCATTGTACCTCGGCCCTTCGTCACGCATAAATGCATGAGCGCCGTTGTATTCCAGCGACGTGTAAATGGCCCCGCCCTTCTCCAGAGCCTCGCGGATTTGCACCCGTGCCTCAAACGGCACGTGCGGATCCTGTCGTCCCCACACCATCAGCAACTCCCCTTTGATGTCGCCACGCCGCGCACGCTCCAGCGAGTCGTCGGTCATTCCCGTCCCGAGACCGCGCACGTGATTCTCCAACTTGTGAATGTCCGTCGCATAGATGCAAACCGCAGCCAGCGTGTCGGGGCTCATCGCGCTGCGAAAGCTAAAGTGGCCGCCCATGCAAATCCCCAGCGCGCCGAGCTTGCCGGTGCAATTCGGATGCCCCTTCAGAAACTCGCGCGCGACCGCCATGTCCGCGTCGTAGTTCGCAAGGTCGGTATTGATTTTGCACCAGTTGCCGCGGTCCGCACCCGCACTATCGTAACCGAGCACTGAACCGAGCGGCTCGTGCATGTGAAAAACCTCCGGAACCGCCACCACAAATCCATTTGAAGCCAGCAAAGCCGCAGTCCGGCGAATCGGGCCTGTGACCTGGAATATCTCGGAGAAAAGCACAATCCCCGGATACCTCCCCTCCGCAGCCGGGCGGAAAACATGCGTCCGCATCGGGCCGGTGGGCGTCTGCAAATCAGTGAATTCGTGATCGAGGATCGTCATAAGTGCATCCGCGTGTATCGACTACCCGCGCTCGGAGCAAGCAGAGTGGATTCCTTGGTTGAACCAAAGCCCGATTCTTGAAAGAACATCTTTTATGGAGCAACTTCAGCATTTGCAGGACACGCAAAATCAAAAAGACGGGCGCGGCATCGCGATCGACCGCGTCGGCGTGCGGGGACTGCGGTATCCGATGCAAGTGCGCGACAAGGCGCGACGGCTCCAGCACACCGTCGCCAGCGCGACACTCACGGTCGATCTCCCATCGCGATTCAAAGGAACGCACATGAGCCGCTTCGTGGAAGTGCTGAACGAGTTTGGCCCCGAGCTGCATGTGGACAATGTGCCCGACATCCTCCGTGCGCTCACCAAGCGTCTGGATTCTGCAAACGCGCATGTCACGTTTGAGTTCCCCTATTTCATCGAGAAAAAAGCGCCCGTCACCAAAGCGCCGGGGATGATGGATTACACCGTGCGGTTCGATGCGGAGGTGAAAG
>JAYUSJ010000032.1:0-27593 GCA_043755735.1 Verrucomicrobiaceae bacterium
GCGCAGCGCTTCGAGCACCTCCGAGCGCAGCACCCGTTGCGAGCCCGTCTCCTCGCCAAAATCCCCGCCCGCCTGAATCGCCGCCGTCCCGCCGAGCGATGTGATGACGCTGCCGAGCTTGCTCATCGACCCGCCATATTTCAAATCCACCGGAAGGAGCGGAGTGTGGACGAAATCTGCCGCGCGCCCTTGGGCCCAGGTGCGTGAGCGGACTAAACTTTGTGCTTCGAGTTGCTGTTTCCTTGTCATTGTAAGAGGTATGTTATGAGTTGAGTTGAACGAACTCCGCCGGGGCATTTCTCCGCCCTGAGGGATTCGGGCGAATGAGAAGCAGCCTCCCCTAAGTTTTGCAAAACTTTTTTCAGCGCTTCCCATTTTTCCCCTCACCGCTTAGTTCTCTCGCCGCACTGATTTCCCAAATGTCCGTTCTGTCCGTTCTTCAAAGCATTCTCGCGACTACCGGTAGCGCCGTCGGCCTCGTCACCGCCGTCAAAAACTGCCGCACCATGCAACCCTTCTTCTCCCACATCGCGTGGGAATCCGAAGTCTGGATCGCCGACGCCCCCGAGCACATGATCCACTTCAACGGCGGGCGGTTCCTCGGACCGTATGCGGATGTGATGCCGAAAAAAACATGACTGAGGCAACGATGAAGATCATAACTGAGGCCGACGTGTCCACAGTAACATTAAACAACCCAAAAACTAATCTATGGAACTCGTATCATTTTCCGTCACAAACTATCGCAGTATAACAAAAGCTTCCAAGCTTCCCATCCGAAGGTCGACCGTGCTTATCGGTCCGAACAACGAAGGAAAATCAAACATTCTCCGAGCACTTGTCACCACGTTGGAAATGCTTAATCGAATCGGCGGGGTTCGGATTCAGAGAGGCCGCCTACGTTCATCTGAACGATTATCTGCTTTCTACGAATGGCAGCGCGATTTCCCAGTTTCGCTCCAGACAAAATCTCCGGATGGGGAGTCGATTTTCAATTTGGAACTTCAGCTTTCGAGCGCGGATATTGGCGAATTTGAGACCGAGGTGCAGAGTAAGCTTAACGGCACTCTCCCAATTGAACTGACGCTTGGACGGAAACAACCGGGATTCAAGGTCCTCAAGAAAGGCCCAGGTGGGCCTGCCTTGTCGAAGAAGGCTGAGCAAATCGCAAGTTTCATCTCAAAGCGTATCAATTTGAGTTACATTCCTGCCGTTCGCACGGCGAGTTCTGCCCATGAAATCGTTAGCGAACTTGTGGAGAAGGAGTTGGCTGCGGTCGAGGATGACGCGGCGTATAAAGCGGCGTTAAGAGCGGTCACCATGATTCAACAGCCCGTGCTCGACAAGATTTCCGCCAGCATTAAAGAAACCCTCAAAGAATTTCTCCCAAACGTGAAAGAAGTTCGAGTATCCATACCGGAAGAGGAGCGATACCGGGCGCTGCGAAGGGCCTGTGAGATCATTGTTGATGACGGAACACCCACGCAGTTGATTCGGAAGGGCGACGGCGTCCAAAGCCTCGCGGCGCTCAGCTTGATGCGCCACGCGTCGGAGAGCAGCGGCGCAGGGCGGAATTTGATTTTGGCAATCGAAGAACCGGAGTCGCACCTCCATCCAAACGCTATCCACCAACTAAAGTCTGTGCTGGCGGAGATCGCGCGGAAGCATCAGGTGATCATGACCACCCATTGCCCGTTGTTTGTCGACCGAGCCAGCATTAAGTCCAACATCCTTGTGCATAAAAACAAGGCGACTCCGGCGAAAGATGTAAGGCAAATCCGGGAGATTCTCGGTGTTCGGGCATCCGACAACTTGCAGCATGCCGAGTTGATTCTTGTTGTGGAGGGGGAGGAGGACAGGCGAGCGCTCCGCGCGCTGATGAAGCAACACTCAAAGCCGTTGGCTGCCGCCATAGATCAACAGGCGCTTGGAATAGAATCGCTACAGGGAGCTACAAACCTGTGCTACAAGCTTAGCCAAATCAGAGAAGCGATGTGCTCGGCGCATACTTTTTTGGACCACGATGAATGCGGCTTAACGTCGAGCAAAAAAGCTGAGCAAGAGGGGCTGCACACGCTCGCAGATGTCACTTTTACGATTTGCAACGGAATGAAGGAGTCTGAAATTGAAGACATGTTCGACGAGAGTCTCTACGCCGCGATGATCCAGAACCGCTATGGCGTCTCAACGCTTAGTCCGAAGTTCAAAGGCACGGCCAAGTGGTCTGATCGACTAGCAAGCGTATTCAAGAATTCGGGTAAACCTTGGTCAGATCAGATCAAAGCAAAAGTTAAAGCAGAAGTTGCGGAGTTGGCTGAAACGAAACCTGCCGCCGCTCTCAACGCGCATAAACGTAGTTCGTTCGATGCTCTTGTCGCGGCTCTTGAAGCCAAGCTGGATATTATCGCGGCGAGCAAACGTTGATAAAACCGCTTTCCACTGCAACGAGCGACTCACCCTCCGCAAAATCCTCCCTCGCCGCCTACGACTACGGAGAACGGCAAACGCGCCCTAGAATGGGTGATGGAGCGCCAAGGCGTGAGCGTGGACAAAGACAGCGCAATCGAGAACGACGCGAACCTCCGGGTCACCGAAACGATGGGCGACGCCAAATACCCGCTGGAACTCTTCCTTCGCGGAACCACCGTAAGCCTCGAAACCATGAAGCTCGTGAACGGGCTGCCGCCCATCGGAGCGGGGCTTTCCTAAGCCCCGTTTGGCGCGATAGCGGCAAACCGCGCTTGCCACTGACGTGGCACACGGGGCTTAGGAAAGCCCCGCTCCGATTTGTCGCTGCTCGCGTCTCTCTATTTCGGGCAGATGGTATCCGTGGCAAGCGCGCGTGCCACTGACGTGGCACCGGGGCTTGGGAAAGCCCCGCTCCTATTGTGCGCCTTGTGGCGGGGTGAGGTATTGCTTTGCGAAGTCACTCTCGTATAGGGCGTATTCGCCGGGGCGGAGGCTGGCTTTTTCCGGGTTGTTGCGGATGTATCGCAGCACGCGCCCGAGGTGCTCGCCGTCGCGCAGGATGGTGTCGAAGTAGTCCTCCTGCCAAAAGTTCCCGCTCTCGTCGATGAGTGGGTTGATGCGCTTTGCCGTCCATTGTTTCCACGAATGAATAAGCTGCTCCAGATGCCATCCGGTGCGCGGGATGATGGCGGCGTGGACGTGGTTGGGCATGACGACAAAGGCCATGACATCCACGCGCGCGCCATCGAAATGCCGCATCGCATCGGCGACTATCGCGCTACACTCGGGCCGACGGAGCGGGCAGTCTCCGCGCCCTTCGTCGAGGCACCGCTCGATAGTCGCGAGGAATCGCTCGCGATATTCCTCCTCCTCGCTCGCCGACCACGGGTAAGGGTGTGCCGCCAGCCAGGCATCGCGCTCCCTTTCTAGCCGGATGCGGAACTCCGCCGGGAGCGAGTCGGCGAGGTGGAAATTGACAAAATAAAGTGCGCCTTCCTGCTCCCAGTGAGGGAGGCGATTCTGCGTGCGTCGCCCGCCCGCGTAGGGATCGAAAAACTTGAACTGCATAGCGACGTGAAAAGCACTGCTGCGGAAACGGTGCGAGACAAAAAAATCGGAGCGGGGCTTTCCTAAGCCCCGTCTGCGCCGAAGGTGCAGCCAGCGAGGCTCCCGCCGTTGCCGCGTCAGTGGCACGCGCGCGCGTCGCCGCTTGCGCGGCTCGGTCGGGGCTTAGGAAAGCCCCGCTCCTTTCGCAATTGTGCTTTTGTCCATGGACCGCGCATGCAGGGTTTCGAGTGTGGATGGTGATCCGGGCTGCTTGCGGGGGGCGGCCACAATATATTGCGCTCGTGAATGATGCTTTGTCTATTTGTTGTGGTGCTTGCCGTTTCTGGCTGCCTGCATTCCCCTTCTGGCGTGCTGCACAACGCATCTTATCGGACGAATTATTCGGATATCGTGCTGCACAACCGAGCTGTCGTGCTGCACAACCGAGCTGTCGTGCTGCACAACCGGGCTGTCGTGCTGCACAACCGGTCTGTCGGGCTGCACAACCGATCTGGCGTGCTGCACAACCGGGCTGACGGGCTGCATGACGCGTCTTATCAGATGAATTTATCGGATATCGTGCTGCATTACCGGTCTGGCCTGCTGCCTGACGGGGCGGTGGGGGTGCATTTTTGGGCGGTGGGGCTTGTGGCTCGGGGCGGGGGGATTTTGACTTCCGTGCAAAGGAGCGGGGGCGCGGGTGGTTGTATGGGTCCATCCATGAAGACATCGGATGATTGCCACTCCGCAGCGAGCGCGTCCACTCTCGCGATGAACTCGTCCTTGCCGTCCGTGTAAGCGGAGATGTCCTGCGGGAACTGAGCGGCGAGTCGCTGTTTGAGGGCGTCGTATTCCTCGGCGTATCCGGGATGCGCACGCAGAAAGTCCCGAAACCCGATATGACGCACAATCTGCGGAGAGCCGGCTGCGAACGTGTGGATTTGATGCGTGCGATTTCCGGGCGCGTCGTCCTTTCGGAAATAGCGGCGGCCGGGAATTCCGAATTCTCCCATCGCTTCATAGCCCAGCGACTCCACTTGCGGACTTCGCGAGTCGAGCACTTCGACATTGCGAACCACCGCGAGCATATCGATCACCGGCTTCGCGCAAATGCCCGGAATCGCCGTGCTTCCGATGTGGTGAATCGCCACACAAGCGTCTCCCAGCGCCTCCGCCACCGCCGCCGATTCGCGTTTGTAATCGACCACCCATCGCGGATCGTGCGGCTTCAGTTCGACTGTGAGTCTGCTCACGGAAACTGAAGCTCTCAGAAGCGACACGTTTGGGCAATGCTCCCGCGGATCTACTTCCCAGCAAAGGGGCGGGCTCCGCGCCGGTGGTCCCGCTGCATTCATGATATCACGCACTCTCACGCTCCTCGGCCTTGTCGCTTTCACTTTCAGCCCCGTTCATGCGGATGACGTGGAGCGGATTCAGTACAGCATCTACACGAAACACGACTGCGTGGCGCTGACGACACCATCGGGCTCGACAGCGGATGGGAATATTGGTTTATCTGCCCGCCTTCCCGTGCCGCAGGTGGCGCGGGCCAACTCTTCCTTACTATGAAACGAACATCACTCTCACTACTCACCGCACTCACTCTCGCCGCGATCAGCGGCCCCGTCCTGGCTCAGGACTTCCTGCATTTCGACGGCAAATCGGGGCCGGGAAAGGGCAAGCGCGTGGTGCTTCTCGCGGGTGATGAGGAGTATCGCAGCGAGGAGGCGATGCCGATGCTCGGGAAGATTCTCAGCCAGCGGCATGGGTTCGATTGCGACGTGCTTTTCTCCGCCGATGCGGACGGCACGATCCAGCCGGGCAAGGGTGATTCGCTCACCCATCCGGAGTCGCTGGACACCGCCGACGCGATCGTCATGTCGATCCGCTTCCGCCGTTGGAACGACGACACGCTCGCGAAGTTCGAGGCTGCGGTAAATCGCGGCGTGCCGATTGTCGCGCTGCGGACCTCCACGCATCTTTTCAACAACATCCCGAAGGACAGCAAATACGCGAAGTGGAACTGGAACTCGAAGGAGTGGCCGGGTGGCTTCGGGCGCAATGTGCTCGGCGAAACATGGGTCGCGCATCATGGCGCACACATGAAAGAGGGCGCGCGCGGCATCATCGAAGAGTCGCAGAAGGAAAACCCCATCCTCCGCGGAGTCGGGGAGATCTTTGGCGATAGCGATGTCTATACGGCGAATCCGGTGGCGGATGCGAAGATCCTCGTGCGTGGACAGGTGACGGAGACGCTCGACCCAAAGAGCGCGGCAGTCACGGGCAAGAAAAATGAGCCCATGCAGCCCGTCGTGTGGACGCGCGTGAACAAGAACGAAAACGGCAAGACCAACAACATCCTGACCACGACGATGGGCGCGGCGACGGACTTCAAAAGCGAAGGCCTGCGCCGCCTTGTCGTGAACGGAGTCTTCTGGGGCCTCGGGCTCGAAGTCCCGGCGAAAGCGGACGTCGCATTCGTCGATCCATGGGAGCCGACATTCTACCGCGGCGGCGGCCACCGCAAGGGCAGCAAAGTCGCCGACCACGCGCTGGGCAAAACGGTCACTTCCGCCGGCGACGCGCCGGCCCCGGCGAAATAGCCGGCGGGTTTGCGTTCTCTTACGGAACCCAGTGGAAGCGCCGCTCCCATCCGGTGAAAAGGCGCTCCGGCGCGGGGCCGTCCCGGCCCCAAGTGGGCCATCAGAGAGGTGCGCCTCGGACCTTGAGGCGCACGGGGGCGGGACGCCCCCGCTACGTCGTGCAAGCGACGCCATCCACTTTGCTACACCTTGAATCCGATTACTTTTATGAAAACACTCGTCCGTACCCTCTGCGCCGCTTTGATAGCGGGGCTGCTCGCCTTCACTGGGTGTCCCACGCAAGCCGCGCCGGGAGACCTCGACCCGCTCAATCTCGGGATCGCCGGCAGCGGCGGCGTGTCGGCCACGGCCGTGCAGCCGGATGGGAAGACGATTATCGCGGGGCAATTTACCTCGGTACTCGGAGTGCCGCGCAAATGCATTGCCAGGCTCAATGCCGATGGGACGCTGGATATGGGCTTCGATCCCCAGGCGAACAACCTTGTCTATGGCGTTACGGTGCTAGCGGACGGGAAGGTGTTGCTCTGCGGAACGTTCACCACGCTCCAACCGAACGGAGCGGGCGCAGCCACTACTCGCAATCGTATCGCACGAGTGAATGCCGATGGGACGCTTGATACAGGCTTCGATCCCAATGCGAACAACTGGGTGTTTGGCGCGACGGTGCAGGTGGACGGCAAGTTGCTACTTTGCGGTGCCTTCACCACGCTCCAGCCCAACGGCGCGACCGCAGCAACAACGCGCCAACGAATCGCGCGGGTAAATTCCGATGGGACGCTAGATACCGGATTCGACCCGAAAGCGAACGACTGGGTCCATAATACGGCGGTGCAGCCGGATGGGAAGGTGCTGCTCTGCGGTGCATTCACTACACTCCAGCCCAACGGCGTAGCGGTTGCCACTACGCGTCAGCGAATAGCGCGGGTGAATTCCGATGGAACTCTGGACAGCAGCTTCGATCCAAAGGCAAACGGTATTGTCCGTAGTGTGGTGCCTCTTCCGGATGGGAAGGCGCTGCTCTGCGGTGCCTTCACCACGCTTCAGCCCAACGGCGTGCCCACGGCCATAACGCGCCAGCGAATCGCGCGGGTGAATGCCGACGGGACTCTTGATAGCAGCTTCGATCCCAATACGAACGGTGATGTCCGCAGTATGGTGGTACAAGCCGATGGGAAGGTGCTGCTCTGTGGTGCCTTCACCACGCTCCAACCCAACGGCGCAGTTACAACCACAGCGCGCAATCGAGTAGCGCGGGTAAATGCCGACGGGACTCTTACCGGCTTCGATCCCAGGGCGAGTAGCTTAGCCTATTGCTTGGCGGTGCAGGCGGATGGGAGGGTTTTGCTAGGCGGCGGCTTCACGTGGCTCGAGCCCAATGGCGTGATCACGGGACGAAACGGCTTCGCTCGGCTACTCAATGACGTCGCCACACAGACCCTCACGACGCCTGACTCGACGCGGGCACTTTGGCAGCGCGGCGGCTCGGCGCCGGAGTTGAACCGTGTGACGTTTGAGCTAAGCACTGATGGCGGCTCCACTTGGGGCATGCCCGTCGCAGGCACCCGCATTGGTACCACTTCAAATTGGCAGCACACCGGCCTCAGCTTCTCCGGCAGCGGCCAACTGCGCGCGCGTGGCGTCACGACTGGCGGCGACTTCAACGGCAGCTCGGGCATGGTCGAGCAGGTGACGGCGTTCAATTTCGATACAGCAACCCTCGCCCCCACGCTCACCACCCCCGCCGCAAATACCTTCATAAACAGCACCGTGAACGTCGCCTTTTCCCTGCCAGAATCGGCGCTGCCGGGCTCGGTGACGCTTTCCATTGGCAGCACGGTGCTTACGCTGGCGAATACGCAAGGCACGGTTGGGGCGCACGCTTTCAGTTTTAACCCGGCAAACCCCACGGCTTCGCCGGAGGTGGCGAGCGGGGCGGCTATCCCGGATGGTGTGTATCCGGTCACGCTTTCTTATCGCGATGCGCTGGGAAATCCGGCGGCTTCGGCGTCGGCGGCGAATGTGACGGTCGATACACAGTCAGTCCTCCCCACGCTTACCACCCCTGCAGCGAACGCCTTCATCAACAATACAGCGAACGTCGCCTTTTCCCTGCCCGAAGCCGCGCTGCCCGGCTCGGTGACGCTCACTTTTGCAAGCACCGCGCTGACTCGGGTGCTCACGCTGGCGGCTTCGCAGGAGTCGGCGGGGGCGCACGCGTTCTCGTTTGATGTGGGAGCTCCGGCGGCTGCGGCGGAGGTGGAGTCGGGGCTGCCGATTGTGGATGGGGCTTATACGGTGACGCTTTCTTATCGCGATGCGCTGGGGAATGCGGCGGCGACGTCGGTGGCGGCGAATGTGACTCTGGATACGCAGCCGCCTGTCGTGGGCGGGGACTTTGCGCCGTCGCTGATCGTGGAGGGCGCGCTGCCGGATTATCGCGGGCTGGCGACGGGAGATGCGGTGAGCTACACGCAATCGCCTGCGCCGGGAACTTTGGTGCCCGCCGGGACGGTGACTGTTTATGTTTATGGAACGGATGCGGCGGGGAATGTCGGGCAGACTTACTTTCACGTCCGCGTGGTTCCCGCTGATCCAATACGCGCGGTTCTGGGCAGCAAAGGCTCGGCGGTGCCTGGGGCGGGGGTGAGCGGAAGCGGGATCCCGGCGGGGGCGGTGTGGGCGACGTTTGGGGTTCCGGCTATCAATGACGCGGGGCAGGCGGCGGTGCTGGCGACTTACAAAGTCGCGGCGGTCCCTACGACGGCGATCCTCGGCTGGGCTCTCGCGGACCCGGAGGACATGGTAGTGATTGCGAAGAAAGGCGGCACGGCACCGGGCATTGCGGGGGCGGTTCTCTCGGGGTTGAAAGATCCGGTGCTCGGAGTGGATGGCGCGGTGGCGTGGATGGCGACGCTGGCGAATGCGCCGGGGACCACGGGTGCGGTGCATGCGGCGAATAACGTGGCCATTTTCCTGGACCCGGATGGCGCGCTCCCGATGGCGGCAGTGGTCATCGCGCAAAAGGGCGCGGCGGCGGCGGGAGCGGCGATCTGGAAGTCGTTTGGCTCGGTGGCGCTGGGGGTAAATGCGGTGGCGTTTACCGGGATGCTGGAGATGAGGACGGCGGGCGTCTCGCCGGGGCCGGGCGGGGCAACGACGCTGTCGGATAGCGGGTTGTGGGTGTATAACAGCGCGACTTTCGCAAGGACGCTCGCGCTGCGCGAGGGCGACGCGATGCTGGGCTCGACGGTGAAGACAATCAACGCGCTGGTGCCGCGTCCGGGCTCGGCGGGGCAGGGCCGCGGTGTGGAGAACGATGGCGGGCAGGATTACACGCAAGTCCGTGTGACGCTGGCGGACAACCGGCAGGCGTTGGCCGATGTGGCGCAGGATGGCGTGGTGACGACGTCTTACATTGCGGGCGGCGATGCGCCGGATTACGGCACGGGGGCAAAGTGGCAGAGCTTTGGCCTTCCCACGCAAAACCCGGTGAATACGGCGGCGGCGTTCCTCGGCACTGTGAAGGCGAAGACGGGGACGGCGACGACCGCGAACAACGTGGCGATTTTTGCCGAGGACGATCACCACATCGCGGGTAAGATCGTAGCGAAGGGAGACGCGGCACCGGGCGTGAGCGGCGGAGTGTTCTCTGCGTTCAAAGACCCGGTGAATGCGAGCAATCGCAGCGTGGCATTCCTCGGCACGATGAAGACAGACGCGTTTGTCACCATCACCACCGCCAATAACGACGGGCTCTTGTGGTATCAACCGGCGACGGGTCTCACCTTCATCGCCCGCGAAGGCGCGCAGCCGCCGGAGGCTCCAATAGGCGCACAGTGGAAGGCATTCACATCGCTCGCGCTGCCGGAGGGACGCGGGCCGATTTTCGTGGCATCGATGGTGAGCAAGATCGGCGCAACGTCACCAGGCCCAGGCGGCGTGACGACGGCAAACGACGTCGGCTTGTGGGCGACAGATAGCTTCGGCGCGCTGCGGCTGGTCATGCGCGAAGGTGATGCAATCGGTGCGAGCATGGTGAAGACGTTCACGGTTCTGAGCAGCGTCGTCGGGAGTCCGGCGCAGACGCGGAGCTACAATAATACGGGCGGCGTGATTGTGCGCGTGACCGACGCGACCGGCGCGCAGCACCTGGTCCAGATCTCGGTGCCGTAAGGTAAACATTCCCCGCACAAAACGCGGCAAGTCGAAAGGCGTAGGGCGTCTTTTTTGTGCCGTGGAGTCGCTTGCGAAAGTAGTCCGCGACTTTAGTCGGCCAAACCGTCGCGACGAATCCACGGGCACGCTTCGCAAAAAGCCATCTCCCGCGAGTTTCGAGGCCTGCCATGCCAGCGTCGCCGCGCCGACTAAAGTCGCGGACTACGTTGCGCAAGCGGCGGGCGTGAGGTTTTGCTCGTTGCGCCAGTCGCCGTGGCTTCGAAGGCAGCATCGCTCTCGCGAGCGCGGAGCTTTACACCGCCCGCTCCTGCCGCTCGGATCACGGAAACTTACCCACCTCGGCGACCCGGACGGCGATTGGCTCTTCACGCTCGGTGCGCCGTTCACCGGCCCCGGGCTACGTAAGCGGCGACGACGCCACGCCGGGCATACCGGGCGGTTCATGCGGGTGCGGGTCGTGCGACCGTAGCATCTAAGCATCGCTCGGGCGGGTGGTTTCCTGTCCCACAGTTATGCGTTTTTTATTCCTACTCAGTAGTCTTGCGCCCGGGCTCGCTTTGGCAAATGCCATCCAGCCGATGCAGCCGGAGGTGCCCGAGCAATTGCCAAAGCAGGCAATTGTATCCGTGGAGATTTCGCCGCCGGAGGTGAAGCTGGCAAATGCGCGCGACTACACGCAGGTGCTGGTCACGGCGAAGCTCGCGGATGGCGGGACGGCGGATGTGACGCGGTTCGCGAAGTTCTCTGCGGACGGCGCGGCGGTCTCGGCGACGGGAATCGTGACGCCAAAAGCCGATGGCGCGGGCAAGGTGCGCGCGGAGGTGGCGGGGAAAACGGCGGAGGTCGCGCTGACGGTGAGCGGCTCGGCCGTGAAGCCTGCGGTGGATTTCATCCAGGACGTGAATCCCGTGATGACGAAGATGGGCTGCAACGCGGGCGCCTGCCACGGTGCGAAGGACGGGAAGTATGGATTCAAGCTCTCGCTGCGCGGTTACGACCCGATTTATGATCTCCGTTCGCTGAAAGACGATCTGGCGGGAAGGCGCTTGAATCCAGCATCGCCGGATGATTCGCTGATGTTGCTGAAGGCAAGTGCCGCGGTGCCGCACGAGGGCGGTCAGCGGACCAAGATTGGCGACAAATACTACGACATCCTGAAGGCGTGGATCGGCGATGGTGCGCGGCTGGATCTGGGCGTGCCGAGGGTCACGGGGA
Organism: Verrucomicrobiaceae bacterium; assembly: GCA_043755735.1. Lineage (GTDB taxonomy): Bacteria > Verrucomicrobiota > Verrucomicrobiia > Chthoniobacterales > Chthoniobacteraceae > SXWH01. The sequence continues at coordinate 11,511 of JAYUSJ010000032.1, forward strand.
TCGAGGTTTTCCCAAAAAACCCGGTCGTGGCGGAGCCCGGCGCGCGTCAGCAATTTCGTGTGCTGGCGACGTTTGCGGACGGGAAGCAGCGCGATGTGACGCAGGAGGCTTTCGTGGAGAGCGGGAACATGGACGTGCTGGCGGTCTCGACGGAAGTGGTGGGGCTGACGAAGACGCTGCGTCGCGGTGAAGCGCCCATTTTGGCCCGCTACGAGGGCAGCTACGCGGCGACGACGCTCACGGTGATGGGTGATCGCACGGGCTTTGTGTGGGCGCAACCGGAGACTTGGGGGCGCGTGGACGAACTGGTCGCGGCGAAATGGCAGCGCATGAAAATCGAGCCGAGCGGTCTGTGCAGCGATGCGGATTTCATCCGTCGTGTGTCTCTCGACCTCACGGGTCTGCCGCCTACTGCGGAGGCCGTGCGCGCTTTCATCGCGGACCCTGCGCCGGTGCGGACGAAGCGCGATGCGCTCGTGGACAAGCTCATCGGGTCGCCGGATTTTATCGAGCATGCCACGAACAAATGGGCGGACCTTTTGCAGGTGAATTCGAAGTTTCTCGGCGGCGGCGTGACGGGCTTCCGCGCATGGATCCGCAAGGAGATTGAGGGCAATACTCCCTACGATGAGTTTGTCCGCAAGATTGTGACGGCGACGGGATCCAATAAGGAAAACCCGGCTGCAAGCTATTGGAAAATTCTGCGCGATCCGTCCGAAGCGATGGAGAATACCACGCATCTCTTTTTGGCTACGCGCTTCAATTGCAACAAGTGCCACGACCATCCGTTTGAGCGTTGGACGCAGGACCAATATTACACGCTCGGCGCATTCTTTTCGCAGACTCAACTTACGGATGATCCGGCGAGCGGCGGCGCAAAAATCGCGGGCACGGCGGTGGAGAAATCGCGCGCTGTTTACGAAATCGTCGCGGACAAGGCCGACGGCGAAATGATTCATCTGCGCACGAACAAAGTCGCGCCGCCGACATTTCCGTATCCGGCAAAATCGGACGGGCAGGGGAGTCGCCGTGCGCAACTCGCGGCCTGGATGACCTCGCCGGACAACCGCTATTTTGCATCCAGCTACGTGAACCGCCAGTGGGGCTACCTGCTCGGCGCGGGCCTGATTGAGCCGCTCGACGACATCCGCGCGGGCAATCCGCCGACGAATCCCGAATTGCTCGAATACCTCACGAATGAGTTCATCGCGTCGAAATTCGACGTGAGGCACATCATCCGGATGATCTGCAAATCGCGCAGCTACCAACTCACCATCGGCACGAATCGCTGGAACGAAGACGACAAGACGAACTACAGCCACGCACTCGCGCGTCGTCTGCCCGCCGAGGTGCTCTACGACAGCGTTCTCGCTGTGACCGGCGCAGGCTCGCGTCTGCCCGGCGGCGTGCGCGCTGCGATGCTTTCGGATTCGCAGTCGGATCTCGCCAGCGGCTTCCTCGCAAACGCCGGACGCCCGACCCGCGAAAGCGCGTGCGAATGCGAGCGCAGCAGCGATTTGGGGCTCGGTAGTATCATGGCACTTCTCAGCGGACCGGCGGTTGCGGATGCCATCGGCGATCCGGCCAACGCGCTCACGAAGCTCGTCGAGGGGCAGACGGATGATCGAAAGCTCATCGATGATCTTTTTACCCGTGTGCTCAGCCGCCCGGCGACGGCCCCGGAAATCGAAAAGACGCTCGGCGTTTTCGCCGATACCGACAAGGACCACGCGGTTCTCCTCGCGGCGCTGGACGCCAAGGAAAAAGAGCAGGCTCCGTTCACCGCGAAGCTTGAATCCGACCGCGCTGCGGGAATCGAAGCGGCTAAAAAAGCGCTCACACAATACGAGGCGGAGCTTGCGCCGAAGCTCGTCGAAGCCGGGAAAGCCCGCGTCGCTGCCATCGCCGCCGCAGAAGCTGCAATCAAGGAATACGAGACAAAGAGCCTCGTTCCATCCACCGCGGCGTTCGAGGCCACTGCGCCGATTTCGCGCACTTACACAGGCTGGCAGCCGCTCGATCTCGCGGAATCACGGGCGACCGGCGGAATCATCCTTACGAAGCTCACGGATGGCAGCATTCGCGCCAGCGGCGAGCGTCCCAGCACCACGGAGTATGTCGTGAAAGCGGACACGAAAATCGCCGGAATCACCGGTGTGATGCTGGAGGTGATTCCCTCGCCGGACGAGACCACGTTTGGTCCTGGGCGATTCCCGGCGGATGGCAATTTCGTGCTCGGGGAATTCGCGATGAAAGTCGGAGAAAACGTAACTGGCTTGAACCCCGTGGATGCAAAGTTCACGAGCGCCGTCGCCGATTTTAACCAGCCCAGTTTTGAAGTCGCAAAAGCCATCGACGGAAAACGCGGCGATGGCAATAACGGCTGGGCGATCTCCGGCGGGCAAGGCCAGCCGCGCTACGCGGCGTTCACTTTGGAGAAACCCGTGGGCGATGCGGCAAAAGGCGTCCGTTTGCGAATCGAGATGAACCAGCCACGTCCCGGTGGATTTGCCATCGCGGGCTTCCGCATTTGGGTGACGACCGGAGCCGCGCCCGTGCAAGTCGGCTATTCACAATCGGTCGTGGATGCACTGCGCAAAATCCCCGCAGCCCGCACCGACGCCGACCGTGCCGCAGTTGCGGCGTATTGGGCCCAAAACGATCCCGAACTGCGCAAGCGGCGCCTCGCACACGGCAAGTCCCAACTCCCGCTGCCGACCGACCCGGGCCTCATCCAGCGTCGCGATGCGTTGGTGAAAGCGGAGCTTCCCGTGCGACTGGATCCAAGGCTCGTCCAGCTTCGCGCCGATTTCGAACAGAGCAAAGCCCAGTTGGTCAATAAACGGCTCACGGGAACGCAAGACATCGTCTGGGCGCTCATCAACACGCCCGCGTTTTTGTTCAATCGGTGATTTTCAGCTCGGTGGTCGCGCTCGAAAAGGGGTATTTGAAAACTGCTTTCAGACGGGAATTCGGGCGAGGCAACGCATACGGAAAGTTCCCCAAAAAAGCGTGGGCGAAATACGGGCTGGCCCGCTATCACCGTGGTGCGGAAACGTGCTCCAGCGTTAGTGTTTACGGCCATTTGATATCTCGCAACCGGACGGTGCGCAAAGGGTCCCGGAATCTCGCGTGAAATCCCGCAAATAAAGTCTTGCGCCGACGCGGTCATTCTGGTTCTGATCACAAGGTCGAAAAAAATATGCCGAAAAACCGAAAAAATTATTTGACACAGACGAACTCTCAGGAAAAACTGCGGCCGTTAATTCTGAACCCATAACGACCCTTAAACCGAACAAACTCTTAGCTCCCAAAACAAACCATCGCCCTTAAAACACTCATAAAATCATGAAATCGCTCCGCAAACTTAGCCTCTCTAATCTCGTTGCAGCAGTAGCCGCAGCCGGTCTCTCGCTCTCAGCCGCTTACGCTGCTCCGACTTACGCTCCGGATTCTGACAGCCCGATCAACACACCGGATGGTGCAGTTGACGTGGGCGCAGGCCTCAAGTTGATCGACGACCAGCTCACGGGAACCGCAACACTCGTTCTTCCTGCTGTAAATGCCGGGGCTGGCTTCGTGAAGCCAACAAAACCGCAGTATCTCGCAGCCGTAAGGGCCGCAGCTGCACTGGCTGCAACCGACGCTGACAAGGCGGCAGTAGTTCGCGCCGCTCTTTTCGCGGGTCCTGCATACGGAGCCGCCGTCACCAAAGACGTTCTTCGTCAGGTGCTCGCAGACTACATCGGCTCGGGCGGGTACTCGCAGGCCGGGGCGATTTCGATTATTAATGCGGCTTTGTCCGTGAATAACGGCAAATCCAATGATGTCATGGCGGGCACGATTCTCGCAATTGGTGATGCGAACCTCAATGAGGGCGAAGCTGACGAATATGCTGCTGGCGCACTCGCCAAGGTGGGTGCTCTTTCTGACGACCAGCCGAAGAAAGTAGTGGCTCTCATCGAAGGCCTCGCTGAGCAGGCTATCAAGAACATGAAGGCCAATGCAACAGGAACCACTGGTTTCAACGCAGGCACGATGCAGGCCACTGTTAATGCAACAGCGGCTGGTCTTATTGATGCGGTCGAGGCCACAGGAGCTGTTGGGCTTCTCAGCAACGTCGCGAAAGGAATTGTGAAGGGTTCGAAAGCGCTCGCAAGCAATGGTGTGACGCTGGCCCCGGTCTATGCCGCGATTTCCGCAGCCACCGCAGCCAATGCTGAATCTCAGTCGTTCGCATTCGTTGGTGTGTGCCGCACGATTGTCGGCACGCTCGTCACCGAGCAGGATTCAGCGTCGTTGGCATTTGGCAACACGGCTTCAATTATCGCCACGAAGAAGGGCTATTTCGATGTCGCTAACGCGGTGTCTTCAGCGCGTGTGAGCACACTGAGCGCTCTGATTCAAGGGGACTCGGCGAATGCCGCCCATTATATCACTGGTGCTGTTTCGATTGTTTCAGCAATCGCTGGCCCAGGAATCACAAGCAGCATTCAGTATGCGCCGAACAACGCAGCCAAGATCGCCATGGTTGTCGCGGCATCCCGTGCATCGAACGCCCAAGCCGCCAAGGCAGCCGGCGCAGCAGCAAATGCCGCGACGGTCGGCAATATCTCAGTAGGTGATGCGCTCACTGCAGCATTGTCCAACACTCCAGCAATCTACGCCGGTGCTGTTGCAAAGGAAGTGACTAAAGGTCGTCCCTTGGCTACCGAAGCAGAATTGGTGACGGCTGCGATTGATGCTGTCGAAGCAGCAGCCGCAGTTCATCCCGAGGATAACTTCAAAGCTGGAATCATTGACATCATTGCAGAAGTCTCAAAGATTCGCAAGACTGCACCGCAGCTTTCAAACATCATCGCGGCAGGCATCGGAGCACTTCCGGCCGGCAGCGGATACGCGGAAGCGATTGCAGTGGCAATCGGACGTCAGGACAAGGCAGGTAGCCACGGCGCTGCGCTCACTGCCGCGCTCACTGGAATCGGTGCATCACCTGAGGAAATCGCATCAGTCTTGAAGGCCGACGAGGTCGCAAAAGCCGCGAAGACCAATACTAAAGCTGCTCTTAATCTGGCTCAGACAGAAATGCGCACAGGCCCCGTCACCAACCTCGGCGGAATTCTTCTGGCCGCTGGTGCAGTGGACAAGAAGCTGACTAACGTGCTTCTCGCCAATGCGCTTCGCCTTGGGAACGCGCTTTCGGCACCTGAAAAGCAACAACTCCTGGCTCATGCCAAGTCTGTAAACAAGGCTTTAGAACAAGACACCCAGCTCGCATACGACGTTGCAACGGCGGTTCTTGCCGACAACGACAACGACAATCTGTTCGAGATCGTGGACCACGCCGCCTTAATCAACCCGAAAGGGGTGGCGACAGTCGCAACCGCAGCGGCGGCCGCAGCGCCTAAATACGCGCACTTCGTCGCTCGCGCAGCAGCATTCCGTGCTGGGACTGCAAACATTGCGAAAGTGCCACTTGCCGTCATTCAAGGCGCGGACATGAACTCGAATCTGTCCAGCAATCCATCGGCGGTTGCGGCGATTTCGGCGGCATTTGTCTGTGGAATCAAGGATGCAAAGGCTACAGCCCTCATCGAGAACAAGATGCTCACAGCAGGTATGACTGCAATGGTCAAAGCCGCGATGGGCATCGGCGACAAGGGAACCGCACAAGTTGGAACAACTCCTCCGTCAGGCACATTCGCGAGCGTCAATATCGATACCGGTATTTTGGGAGCATCAGATCAGCCTGAATACGGCTCGGCCGCAGCGGTTACTGGCGTGACTTCGATTCTATCGAACACTGGTGATCTGCTCCCGAACGCAGCGCTGATTGCAGCGCTGACGGGCGCTGGTAAGGCAGTCGGAAAAGCAGCTCACAATCAGTCAACAGTCATTGCTCAAGCAGCGATGCAGGCATTCGTGTTTGTGACTGGCACAGCGAGCAATGCAGCGAGGGATGCGATTATCGCAGCGATTGTTGCCGGATCTGGCGCTGCCAACGGTCCTATCCTAGCCGCCGCGAACGCAGGACGCACGCAAGCTCTCGCTGGTGGCCCCTCCAACTACGGCGCAGGTGCAGCCGGCGTTCTGAACTACGCTCACTTCAACTGTAATAACAGCCCGGTGACTGACATCGCAGGGTTCTAATCGACCTTCAACAGTCTGAAATTATTGCAAACGCCCCTGCGGTATTCCGCAGGGGTGTTTCGCGTACGGGAAGTCGCTCCCGTGACATCTGCTCGACAACCATCGCCAAAACAAACATTCCGTCCACGTGCAATACGTCTTTGTCGCACTGATTCTTCTCGCGTTCTACGTTACGCAATCTTTGATTGGTGGAGCAAAGGTTGTGTTCGCCATTCCGGGCTACGTACTCGTCGGGGTGGCCGGAGTGCTGTCGCTGATTGTCGCGTTTCGAAAGGCTCGAATGGGGGCGTATCCGCTCGCGCTCTTTTCCACGATTCTTCTGGCCGGTTACGTCGTTTGGCGGGCGCTGGTTTCCCCGATTCCAGGACTGGCGCTGACGGATTTGCTCATGGTTCTGGGGGCGTTGTGTGTCTATCTTTTAACGGCGCTCCATATCGAATCTCCGAAGGCCCGGTTGTGGCTCCTCGCAGGTTGCTTCCTTCTTGGCTTTCTCCACGTCGTCGCAGAAGTGATTCAGTTCCGGTACGGCGAGGACTTCATGTTTCTATCCCACCTTCCGGACACTTTTCCGCTACCACAGCTTTTCCGCGGAGGGGGCGACTGGAGAGCAAGCGGGTTTTACATTTGCGCGAATCATGCAGCGGGATTCCTTGAATCTCTGTGCGGCTTTGCCATTGCCTATTGCTGCTGGGGGAGATTTTCCGCGATGGGTCGAATGGCCTTCGGCTACGTCGTCGTATTCTGCATTGTTGGGATCGCACTCACGGGAAGCCGGGGCGGCTATCTAAGCACCGGACTCGGACTGACGGCATTTGTCTGCATCTCGCTGTGGTTCCTGAAAAAGCTGCGGAGCAGTCGCCTGGGTTTGATGATGGCAGGGGCAGTGATTCTCGGAGTGATCGTGATCGGTGGCGCGGCATACGGGATGAGCCGAAATGTGACGATTGGGAATCGGATGGGTGAAATCCGATACGATGACGCGGGACAACTGCGGCCTGACATGTGGCAGGCGGCTCTCCAACAATACAAATTGAGTCCCGTGATCGGGACAGGAGCGGGTACCTACATCTACTATGGACGGCAATTTAGAACACCGAAGGTGCAACGAGATCCCATCCACGCGCACTGTGACTATCTGGAGTTACTCGCGGAATACGGAATCGTGGGGTGTGTGCTGATGGGCTTCTTTTTGGCTACGCACATCCACGCAGGCATCAGCGGCGCTGCGAATATCTTGAAAAATCGTCTCCGCGCGACCGGTCGGTCTTACTCCAATGAGCTCGCTCTCATCGCGGGGGCAGGCGTCACGGTCGTCGCTCTGATGGCCCATTCAGTGGTGGATTTTAACTTTCACCTCCCGGGAAACACGTTGTTTTTCGCTGCAGTCTTTGGAATTCTTGCGTGCCCCACAACGGACCCGAAGTTGATAGCTGCGAAAGAGACGCCGCTTTTTGTTCGGGGAGCGAGTTTCATATTGCCTGCGGTCAGCGTGTTTCTACTCGTGAAATCTGTGAATGCGTTTCGAGGAGAGTACAATACTGAATGGGCTCGGGTTCATCTGAGAAACAAACTGTTCGTGGACAACCTCGCTTCGTTGCAGGCCACCGTGGGCTGGGGCCTCGCACCCTCGGCAAGCGGAATTGTGGCACCGCCTAATGGCTTTGAAATGGAATGGGCCTGGGCTTATCAGAAGGACTATTTGTTTCCACTCACGATCTCCGAGGCGGAAAAGGGAGTCAAATACAGCCCTTTGAATGTGGATGCGCCCTACTATCTTGGGGAAGCGCAACATTTTGTGGGAGTTTATGAGACAAGTCCTGCCAGGCGGCGGGAGTATTACGAGGCGGCGGTGAAAAGTTTTGAAGCTGGTGAGAAATTATTTCCGCAGGAATCGCGCTTCAATTTGAAGCTCGCCCGAACGTTGGTGAACCTGGGCAGGATGCCGGAAGCCGAGGCGGAAGTATTGAAGGTGCTCCAAGCGGAGCCGAATTCCGGAAATGCGTATGCCTTTTACGGATTTGTCCTCTGGCAGCAACGGAAGTTGGTGCGTGCGGAGGCATACTACAGGAAGGCGATCAGTTTTCCTAATGGCAATGACCTGGCTTCGGTCGGGTTGCGCGACATCGGACGGGTCCGCGCCCAGTCGGCTACTCCTGCCTACGTGGAAACATTTGGAGATCCGTTGGATGATTTCGATATGGAACCGCCTACTGAGGAAGACGTGGCCAGAGGTGTTGGTGAAGCGCAATGAGCAGCGGCGGAAGAAGGGGCCTCGGGCGCTGGGTTTCGCTCGACGGTGCGAGCCTTGCCTATTGCGGCTTTCTTTTGCTCCTGCTTGCGAGCGTCGAGTGGTGGGCCGAGGTGTGGCTGATTCTCGCGATTCTGTTGTTTGCGCCGCCAATGGTTTATGCGCTGCCGTTTTGCATTTTGACGCCGCTGATGCTGTGGCGCAGGCGGTGGTTGCATGTGCTCCTGCATTTGGGCTGCATCGGAGTCATATTCGGAGTTTTCATGACGTATCGCCTTCACCGCGCGGGAGTCACGGCAGAACCGCCGCTCACCGTCATCACGCACAACATCGGACAAGGAGATCGGGAGGCGTTTGTGGAGTATTTTCCGGGAGAGAATCCGGATGTTGTTTTATTGCAGGATGCCGGGCGGAGGCGGGAGCTTTTTGCGAAACGCTTCCCGACTCACCGGATCAAGACGCTCGATCAATTTGTGCTGCTCTCCCCGCATACCATTCTGAAAGGAGATTTGGTGCAATCCGTGTCATGGAGGGGGACTCCGGTTGTCGCTCGGTTCGAGTTGATGATTCGCGGGCGGGAGGTTGCGGTTTATAGCGTCCACATGCCGACCCCGCGGCCTTCGCTAAAGCGAATATTTTCTCCGCGAGTGTGGCTCGAAATGTTTGGGGTCGCCAACGCCTCGACGGAGGGATTCCCGAGCTATCGGGCCTGGCTCGATGCCAGGATGGCGCTTGCGAAGGAATTGGACAAGGTGCTGGAAAGCGAAAAGCTCCCATATTTGGTGGGCGGGGATTTTAACATGCCGGATCATGGGCGAATGTACCGGATTTTTTCCGCCCGAATGGTCGATGCATTTGCCGCTTGTGGCAACGGATGGGGTTTCACTTTCCCGGGAACAAAGGACAGCACTGCGGGGACGATCCTCGGGCCGTGGCTGCGAATCGACTATTTGTTTGCAGGACGCGGCTGGAAACCGGTTGATTGCCGGACGGCGGAAGACGCACGGTCCCAGCACCGGGCGGTCCTGGGCCGCTTCGAACCTGTGAAATAACCAAGCTTGCCGATGTCCGATTTCAAAACATCACATCCCCGATTGACCGCCGCACTATGGCTGCTGATTGTCTTTGCTGTCGCGTTTGACGTGGCGTTCCTTTGGCAGCGTTCGAGCGGAGCGTATGGAAGCGAGTTTGGGGCTCATCCCGACGAGGCTGCGCATTATGTCACGGGGCTTTTCGTCCGCGATGCGATTACTGCGGTGCCCACCGTGGTTTCCCAGCGTTCGACTACGCCATTAAAAGCGTTTGGGCCCAATGCTCCGGGCGGTTTTTATGAGCACTATCCGAAGGTCGCTCTCGGTGTCTGGCCGCCGGGGTTTTATGTCGCCCAGTCCGCGTGGACATTGCCGTTCGGGGTTTCGCGGACCTCGATTTTGATTTTGATGGCGATGCTTGCCGGCGGTGTGGGTGTCTTGATGTATCGAATTCTGCGTGCAGAGTTTGGTGTATTCGCTGGTTTCATCGGGCTGCTCCTGTGGCTTTGCGCGCCGCTGGTGCGAACGTTCTACGGGATGGTCATGGCGGAAATGCTCAGCACGTTAATGATGTTCGGTGCGACAATGTTCTGGGGGCGTTATCTCGACGAAGGGCGGACGCGCGATGCGGCGTGGTTCGGATTGCTGGCTGCCATCGCGATTCTGACAAAGGGCACCGGTCTCGCGCTGGTTTTGATGGTCGTTTTTTCGATCCTTCTCGCAAAGAAATGGAGCGTGCTCCGCCGTCAGGGGCTCTGGATTGCAGCAGGGTTGGTCGCATTCATCGCGGGGCCATGGACGTGGTATTTCAGAAAGGCCGGCACACAAGTCGGCGGATGGGCGGATAATTCCGGCGGCAGTTCCCTTTCATTTACGCTCCAGGCGCTGCCGTACTACGCAAGACATTTGGCGCTCGCGACGGGCGTTGCGGTGGTCGTGTTCGCGCTGCTGGGGATTTACGCGCGCGTCTTCCGCGGAGACTCTCGTTGCGGGAGGTGGGCGGCGATTGCGTCACTGGTGTTCGGTGTGTTCATTTTTCAATGCCTTGTCCCGGTCGGGCTCGAATCGCGGCACATTGTTTCAGCGACGCCTGCTCTTGTTGTGCTTGCAGTGGCGGGCGCCGTATGGGTTGCCCGGCTTCCGCGTTTTCGCGCATCAATCGAAAGCGCACAGCCACGCCGGGATGGAATTTTGGTCGCCGTCCTCGCACTTTTATCAGTTCCTATTCTGGCGTTTGGTCATGTCGAGAAAGCGTTCGCCGGCTTTGGGCCGATTGCAGACTGGCTGGTCAAACAGGGGCGTGGCGCACGGATTCTCGTTTGCTCGGACGCGGTGGGCGAGGGGATGTTCATTTCCGAAACCGCCATGCTCGACAAGCGCCCGGGTCTCACGATCGAGCGAGCGAGCAAGACACTTGTCGCGGAGGAAGGCCGAACGTGGGAGGGCGACAATCTCCGCACGCGTTTCGACGATGCGAAGTTGCTCGAGTATCTGACTGCGGGGAAAATCGACTACATCGTTCTGGATTCCGCCGTGCCGGACCGAAAGCGGTCGGGCTACCACGACCAGCTTGCACGCGTCATAGAAACGAACCAGTCGCGATTCTGGCGGGTCCTTGAAAACCCAATTGTGCGTGACGGAGAGCCCATGTACCGTCCATTAAGTCTGTTCCGTGTCACCGACGGAGCCAAACCCATTTCTAAATGACCCGACCGAAGTTCACCAAACTATCCATCCTGATGGCCGCATACAACGAAGAGGAAACTCTTCGCACATGTGTTGCTGCGGTGCTCGCTGCGCCGCTTCCCGAGGGGATCGAGCGCGAACTTGTCATCGTGAATGACGGGAGCAAAGACGAGACGTGGGAAGTCATGGAAGGTCTGGCCAAAGAAAATCCCGAAACCATCCGAATCTTCCAGCAACCGGTGAACATGGGTAAAGGAGCGGCCATCCGGCGCGCCATCGCGGAGATGTCCGGAGACCTCGCAATATTTCAGGATGCAGACCTCGAGTATGACCCGAGGGAGTATCCGAAAATCCTGGCACCGATTCTCGATGGTCGCGCCGAAGTCGTCTTTGGCAGCCGGTTTGCCGGCGCCGAGCGCAAGGTGCTTTTGTTTTGGCACACCGTCGTGAACAAGATGCTCACGTTGCTGAGCAACATGCTCAATGACACCAACTGGACGGACATGGAGACGTGCTACAAAGCGTTTACCGCACAAGCGCTGAAGGCGATGCCGCTGTTTTCGAACCGTTTCGGCATTGAGCCCGAGATCACCGCGAAGGTCGCGTTGAATCGGTTCCGAATGTTTGAAGTTCCTATTAATTACAACGGACGTGGATACGACGAGGGGAAGAAAATTAGTTGGAAGGACGGCGTCGCAGCGCTGTGGTTCATCTTCAAATATCGCTTCAGTTCGAAGTATTGTGACGCGGGGAAAGTCACGCTCGACGCTATCGAACAGGCTCCGAAATTCAACCGCTGGATGTATGAAAGCGTGAAGCCGTGGCTCGGAAAACGGGTCGCGGAGCTTGGCTGCGGGCGCGGAAATCTCAGTAACTTTTTTCGCAAGCACGAGACGGTGATGCTCACGGACTACCGGGACGATTATCTCGATCCGCTGCGTGCAAAGTGGGGTCTGAAAAAGAACCTGTCGTTCGCCAAACTCGATATGAGCCAGCGCGAGGACTACGGCGTTCTCACGAAGTTTGAGCCGGATTCCGTCGTGTTTCTCAACGTGCTGGAGCACATCGAAGACGACCGCGCGGTTTTGAAAAACCTGTTCGATCATGTCCCGAGCGGGTGCCGTCTCGCGATTCTCGTGCCGTTTGGAATGAGCCTCTACAGCGACTTCGACAAAGAGCTGGGCCATTTCCGCCGCTATGAAAAAGGCGAGCTCGAAGGCAAAATGCGAGAGGCGGGATTCACCGTCGAGCACCAGTTTTATTTCAACAAAGCCGGCAAGCTCGCGTGGTTTGTCGCCAACACGCTCGGCAAGCGGAAGAGTCTCACTCCGCTGCAGCTTCGTATTTATAATTTCCTTACGCCGGCATTCCGCGTGTGGGACAAAATCGCGCCCGGCACCGGGCTGAGCACCGTCGCAATTTGCAGAAAGCCGTAGTCCAAATGAATCGTTCCAAACAGTTATTCGCCGAAGCCCTTCGCTACATTCCCGGAGGAGTGAATTCCCCCGTGCGCGCATTTCGCGGCGTCGGTGGCGAGCCGTTCTTTGTTGATCGTGCGAAGGGTTGCAAAATATGGGACGTCGATGGTCGCGAGCTGATCGACTACGTCGGAACGTGGGGCCCGGCGATCCTTGGCCATGCGCCGCAAGTCGTGCTCGATGCGATCGGGAACGCGGCGAAGAACGGTGTGAGTTTTGGAATCCCAAATCCGGCGGAAGTCGATATGGCCCGGACGATTTGCGAGTGGGTGCCGAGCATCGAAAAAGTCCGCATGGTAAATAGCGGGACCGAAGCCACGATGTCGTGCATCCGGCTCGCGCGCGGCTTCACGGGACGTGGAAAGATTGTGAAATTTACCGGCTGTTACCACGGGCACGTGGACTCATTGCTTGTGAAAGCGGGCAGCGGTGCGCTGACTCACGGGAATCCTGACAGCGCGGGCGTTCCTCCGGAATTCGCGGCGCTGACCATCACGGTTCCGTACAACGACGCCGATGCGCTCGAGGCCGTGTTTGCAGAGCAGGGACGCGACATTGCGGCGATCATCGTGGAGGCGGTTCCTGCCAATGCGGGGCTCTATTTTCCGAAGCCGGGATTTTATGAGCTGCTGTGGAAGCTTTGCGCGGACCATGGTGCGCTCGTGATTTTCGACGAAGTGATGACGGGCTTTCGACTCGCGCGCGGCGGCTACCAAAGTCTCATCGGAATGAAGCCCGACCTCACCGCGCTCGGCAAAGTCATCGGCGGCGGATTGCCTGTCGGAGCCTTCGGTGGACGGCGCGAAGTCATGGATCAACTCTCGCCGGATGGTCCGGTTTATCAGGCGGGCACGCTGAGCGGAAATCCGCTGGCGATGGCCGCAGGGCTCGCGCAGTTGCGCGAAATGGATCGACTCAATGGCTGGGCGCGACTGGAAGAACTCGGCGCTGCATTTGAGGCCACGGTTCGCGCCGGGCTGAAGCGCGCGGGGCTCAACTACAACTTCCGTCGGATCGGTTCGATGTTTTGTACCTACTTTATGGAAGGTGAAATCTGGAATCTCGACGACGCGCAGGGCTCTGACAAAGCGGCGTTTGCCCGATTCTTCCACGGCTGTCTGGAGCGTGGCGTTTACTTCGCGCCCTCGCAATTCGAGGCGGGATTCATCTCGCTGGCGCACACGATCGAGGACATCGAAAAGACCGGGGAAATCGCGGTGGCCGCACTCGCTTCGTAAGCGGTTCGGATTTCCTCACGCCGATATTGCAAACTGAAAGGGCGAGGTTACGTTCCACTCATGCCAGATCGGATGCAAAAACCAACCGGCCCCGTGCCGTGGGAACCCAAGCAAGGTGAGGGCGATGGGCCCAAGTCGCCTGACGTGAAGAAGCCCGACACCAAGAGCATCCTGGAACGGATGCGCAAGGTCGATCCGGATCAGGCACGTCGTTACAAACAACGCACCGGTCAATAGTCGGCGATGCACTTTCCCGGCACACCGGTTTCGCTCGCGGACGCAAGCGCTCCGGATTTTTCCACGCTGCTCCAGCGTCAGGGTCTTTATCCCAAACCCGCGGATGTCCACGCGAACACATCGCTCGTGCCCACGCACGCGACAACAATCCTTGCGTTCAAATATGCCGACGGCGTTCTCGTCGCAGGCGATCGGAGGGCGACTGCGGGAAACGCGATCATGTATGATCGTGCGGACAAAGTGCTGGAGATCGATCGACACTCGCTCATGGCCATCGCAGGCGTTCCGGCGACCGCGTGGGAAATGGCGCGCGTGCTGGAGCACAGCTTTCACTTTTACCGCCGCAGCCAGCTCGCGGAGATGAGCATCGAGGGAAAAGTGCGCGCGCTTTCGAAGCTGCTGCGCGACAATCTCGGGTTTGTGCTTCAGGGCGTGGGCGTGGTGGTTCCGATTTTTGCGACGTATGATGCCGTGGCGGAAACACCACGGGTTTACTTTTATGATGCGATGGGCGCAGGCTTTGAAGCCGCCGAATACACTGCGACCGGAAGCGGCAGTCCTGCGGTGAAAGCGGTGCTGCATTTCGAGAACACGTATGGTCGTCGTCCGCTGAAAAAGTTGAAGGCCAGCGAGGCGACTTTGCTCGCTCTGCGTGCGCTGGACACTGCTGCAGAGGCCGATTCCGCGACGGGCGGAGTGGATCGGAGGGCGAAGATTTTCCCGATTGTGAAACTGATCACGAGCGCAGGAATCGAGACGCTTCCCGAGACCCGGCTCGCGAGATTGTATCGCGGAAACCTCGCCTCTGCCTGATGCCCTCGCTGTCTGCCTGGGAGTGGTGCTTCGCGATCATCGCCGCGCTGGGAATCGGCGTTTCCAAGAGCGGGTTTGCCGGAGTGAGTCTCGTTCATGTGCTGGTGATGGCGCATATCTTTGGCGACCGCCTTTCCACCGGCGTGGTCCTGCCGATGCTCGTTGTCGGCGACGTCTGCGCAGTGCTGGCGTTTAAACGGCACGCGATTTGGAAACACGTCGCGCGCACACTGCCCATCGCGTTCATCGGGGTCGCGGTCGGGACGTGGCTGATGACGATCATCCCGGCGACGGCCTACAAGCCATTCATCGGCTGGACCGTGCTCATTCTAGTCGTCTTGCAGCTTTGGCGAATGTGGAAGCCGGCGATGTTTGAAACGGTGCCGCATTCCTGGCCGTTCGCCGCAGCGATGGGGATGCTGGCGGGAATCACCACGATGATGGCGAACGCCGCCGGCCCCGTCATGGGCCTCTACTTCCTCGCCGTGGGTCTGCCAAAATACCAGCTCACCGGCACGAGCGCGTGGTTCTTTCTGTTGATCAACGTTTACAAAATCCCGTTCAGCGCGGGACTCGGGCTCATCCACGCGAATACGCTGCTCTTCAACGCGGTTCTCGTTCCCGCGATTGTCGTCGGACTTTTTCTCGGGCGATGGCTGCTCGCGCATGTCCCGCAGCGACTCTTCGACGGGCTGATCCTCGGCTTTGCTGCGATCGCGGCACTGATGAGGCTCGGATTTTTTGCGTGGGTGATGAGTTAGCGGGCAGGGATTGTTTTGTTCCACGAGTCGCGAGCGCAGAAGTCCGCAGAGCGGGATTTCGGATTTGATTTTGAAATTGGAAGAAAAGGGGAATTGAAAGGAAGGCGATGCAGCCTGCACTCGACGAGCGGTTCGGCGCGACCCAAGACACGCTCCTGACTAACACATATACCAAGTGTTGAAGGAGAGGATGTAGGGCCATGCGAACAAACTGCCGCGGGGTAGCGCCTGCGCCCTCGTCCCGACACATCGGGACGTCTGCGTCGCCCTCGACGCAGCGGAGCGACGTGGCGGTCCGCGCCAGTCCCGGCGCACGGAATTCTGCACCCGTCTTCCTCTAGCGATGTTTCGGCGAGGGCGCCGAAACCAGCCTGCGAGGGCGCAGGCGCTAGTGTGCCCGGCATGGGCTTGAACTAATGAACATGAAAAGATGACATCGGA
>JAYUSJ010000033.1:0-8167 GCA_043755735.1 Verrucomicrobiaceae bacterium
CCAACCATGAAACTGTAACCAAAGTCCACGGCAGGTGTTACCCATGTCCTGAACCACATGTGTTACCCATGTCCTGACCCACGCCTTGCGACAAGTCACGTCTCACAAGTCACAAGTCACACACGCCTTTCTAATCCAGCTCCGGCGGCGGGCCTTCGTATTCCTCGCGCATCGCCTCGCAGAGGGATTTCTCGTAGAAGAGGAAGCGCTTCGTCACGAACAGCGGGTCTTTTTGCTCCTTCGGATCGAGGAACTCTTCGAGGAATTCCTCGATCGACTTCTCTTCGTAGTCCTCGATCTCGATCTTCCAGAACTCTTCCTTGAAGCCCATCTTGTGCGTCGCCTCGAAGCATGTAAGCGCCAGTTCGAAATCGAGGTCGTCGAACTCGTCGCTGAACAGCTCGGAAATCGTAGTCCCGGCATCGCACTGGATCAGATCCTCGCTGACAAAGTGCAGGATCTCGATGAATGAGCTGACGTAGAAAGCCGAGGACATCTACTTTTTCTCCACCGCGCCCTTGACCATCGCCGTGAATTTTTCGCGCGCTTCCTTCACCACGGCGGTCGGGCCGGTCATCTTGATAAACACAGGACCTTCCGCGTGCTCGATGATCGCGCCGAGCAGCGCAAACGCCGGCTCGTCCGTCGCGGGTCCGCCGAACTGTCCGCCCTTCATCGTGCCTTCCGTCGAGACCATCGTCACCTTCACGCCGCCGAAATCGAGAGGCTCCGTCTTCGACGCGCCTTCCGCTGCCGTGAACTGCCCCAGCCAGCGCTGCACATTAGCCTGCACGCCGCCCGCCGGGCTCTCCGAGCCGAAGTGGAAAAAGGTGACGTCCGCCGATTTGCCACCGTCCTTCCCCGGCACCGCGAGCTGCGCCTTGCGCATGGCCGAGGCAGGCGGGACGGACTTCCATCCTTCCGGCAGGGTGAATGTGAGCGCGCTCACCGGGAATGTGTCCGCGGCGAAGAGCGAGATGGATGCGAAGAGCGAGAGTGCGAGAACGGCGAGTCGTTTCATGAGGTGCGCACTAAAGCCGCCCCGCGGCTCGCGGGCAAGGCGTTTGCGCGAATCTCGAACGGCGCGCATTTCCGCATTCCGTCGCGCGCCATTCGCCGATACCCCTCGCGGCATGAACAAAATCCTCGTCCTTTTCGACTCCGCCTCCGGCAACACCCGCAGCATGGCCGCGCTCATCGCCGAAGGCGCGCAGACCATCGGCGACACGGAAGTCCGCCTCCGCCACATCGACGAAGCCACCGCCGAAGACGTCGTCTGGTGCGATGGTCTCGCTGTCGGCAGCCCCACGAATATGGGCCTCATGTCGTGGAAAATGAAGCGCTTCTGGGACGAGACGATGATGCCCCACTGGATGCAGGTGGACGGCAAAATCGCCTGCGCATTTTCCAGCGCCGGCGGCTTTGGCGGCGGGCAGGAAATGGCCTGCCTCAGCCTCATCACCGTGCTCATGAACTTCGGGTTCCTCGTCTTTGGAGTCACCGACTACGCCGGCAAACTCACCACCGCGCACTACGGAGCCATCGCCGTGCGCGAGCCGCGCGACGAGGAAATCAAAGCCGCCTGCCGCAAACTCGGCCGCCGCCTCGCCGAATGGACCGCCACCTACCTCCACGCCCGCCCCGAAGAACACCCCGCCCGCAAAATGCACGAGCGCGCGATGCCGAGGTAGGAAGCGGGTGTCTTGTGAAAAGTGCGGGTCGGCTTGGGCATGGAGCGCAAAAGCGGGCAGTTCATCAAAAGCCCGCCGCGCCGTCCCGCACGGGGGGTGAGCAACGAACGCCGAAGGTGTTCAATCAATCAGCCCAATGGTTGCGAGTGCAGCCGCGTGATGGGCTGTAAGGCCCATTTTACGCGGGCACGAGCTACCTTGGGTCCTGGCCATGCCGCATATACCCCGCAAGGGGTTTCATCCGTGGCGCGTCCGGATGCCTTCAGAAAAGTTTAGGCGTTGCGGGTGATTGAGGTGAGGTTCATTTGCTGAGTCCGGCGCTATAGGAGAGCCACAGGCATGAGAACGTGAGGAGGAAATAAGCCAGCCATAAGTGGCGCTCGTGGCGACGCAGCAACCAAATGGAAAGCCCGAGTGCCAAAGCGCTAGCTGGAAGGTGTGCCCGTGTGACAGCACGGCCGAAGTCGAAGCCGAGGAAGTCCTCGTAGGAGGCTTCACGGACGACGTAGAAGCAGGCGACGAACGCAAGCGGAATGTAGAGGAGCGTGACGAGAGCGACAATCGGTGCCGGACGCAGAATAATCAGTCTGTCTCCCCCCCGGTTCCCCTCATTCATTCGGTTTCGGGGGACAAATGCCGGATCAACTCGTCAACGTAGTCCAACCACTTTTGTGGGACGATCCCTTGTTTATTGGCGAAGAGTGCAGCGTAACCACCCTGCCCAGCCCTCACTCGTGCAAGCTTAGCGCAACAGGCAGTAGCGAGATTGCGGGTTTCATAGGATAGGTCATCGTTCTGGTTCTCGTCATCAATCAGGGACGCAAGCCGTGGAGGAAAGGCAGGGAGGGGACGCCCGGTCCTGATGGCGATCAGCAACTCGGCCGCAATGAGGATCTCTTCGCCCCGTTCTTCGTGTCCGATCACCTCGTTTTTATTTGGGCCGATCAAGCTTCTCACAGCATTTGAAATCCCGCCGGAAGCGCAGACATCGCTCGCCCAATCAAGCGCAGCATCAGACTCGAATATTCTAAAACCCCAAGCGCCCATTTTATGGATACGATTTGGTTAAGACGCCTAACATCTTCCCCTCCCGCAAACGAGGATGCTGTTGTTGGCAGGTGGAATTGACATGTTGGTTTTTCGGTTTGCGGATGCCGAGGGGAGCAGGGCGGGGCTTCTCTGTCGAGTGGCGAAAATACCCTTTCCGGTGCGGCATCGGACTCCTCTGGTGGGGGTTTTTGCTCTGCGGGCGGGGGCGGGAGGGCGGAGGGTGGGGCTTTTTTGGCGGGAATCGGGGTTTTGGACTGCGGCGATGGGGGTGGAAATGCCACGCGCCGGGGTTTGAGCCCGGCGCGTGGGGTTTTTAGCCTTTCGGGTGACGTTTTGACCCTCGACGGAGGGGGTTTTTACCCCGGCGTCGGAGGTTTAAGCTCCCCGAATTTCAATAGTTTACGTAAAATAGTGCCTTTTTGGCACTATGGCGTGGGGGCGGGTGGTTCGGGCGGTGGTGTTTTGGTAAATCGGGCGCCGAGTTGCTGGTAGAGGGCGTCGAGACCGGCCCCGGCTCCAATGGCGCTGAGGAAGCCGTATTGGAAGAGGGCGTATTCCATCACGTCGCTGCCGAGGGCCATTTCGGTATCGTCGGCTTTTTCTTGCAGGGCGGTAAGGCGGGCGAGGCGCGGGCGGAGTTTGTCGCAGTTGGCGAGGTCGCCTTCGGCGGTGGTCAGCCCGGCGCTGGCGCGGGCGGTGAGTTCGGCGACGTTTTGGCGGCCTACGACAAGGGATTGGCGGCAGAAGGCTTCGCTTTTGTCGCCCATTTTGTTGAGGGCCTGGCGTTGGGCCGGGGTGAGGTCGATGAGTTTGGCACCGAGTTTGGTTTCAAGCAGAAGGATGGCGGCATCGATATCCGTCCAGTCTGGGTCGTTGATTGCGAGGTTGATTAGATTTTGTAGCATGGATTTTGTAGTTGTGGTTGGAGACTCGGGCACAAAACCTCCCCATGTAAGTCCGGGCGTATTCCATTTTAGTCCGGAATTCCAGCGAAGTGGTTCAGGCATAAATTCTCGGATAAACGATCGGCACGATTTTTCCAGAAAAAAAACGGCGTGGAGAAACTATCTGCCGGTCCCTCAATCCGGTCCCTTACGCCACGCTCGGTCGGTATGTTGCGTGTATGTTTCTGGAATCAGAATCAATGGCACCCGCAACCGGTGCCGCAGGATTTGCCGGCTGCGGCGCGCTGCATGTCGGCGTGGCGGGGGGCGTTGCCGGTGGAGGCGAAGCCGAAGCCTCCGGTGATGAGGCGGCGGATGGGCTCGCCGGTTTCGGGGTGTTGGGTGAGGGGCTCGTCCTTCATGCTGTGCTGAAGCTCAAACTGGCGGACGGGCTTCTTCGGGTCGGTCGTTTCGTAGATGTATGTGGCCATGGTCTTTATTTCGGTGCGTCGGCGACGATGACTTTGTCGCGGAGTTTCGCGAGCCGTTTTTCGCCGATTCCTTTGACTTTGAGAAGATCTTCGACGGTCTTGAATGGGCGCTTTTTCACGATGTCTTCCGCGATTTTTTCGTCCACATCGGGCAGCGCGACGAGTTGCTCCATGGTCGCGGTATTCACGTTTACGGGGCCGCGCGGGCCGGGCTTGGGGAACAGTCCGGCTTTCCACACGACGAAGCCGATAATGATGAGGAGGCAGAGGATGAACTGCCACGGCGCGAGCCCGGCGATCGTGGTTTTCTTTGGCTGGATGGGTGTGCTCATGGAGGGCAGTGGAGCAGCTTCCGCGAAAAGCTCAACACCGGTCGGGAAAAAAATCGTGATTGAATCGAGGTGCCATTCCCGCGCAGCTTTGCGCCTCACCCGTATATGATAACTCTTGGCATCGATAGTGGAACGCAGAGCACGAAATGTATCGCGCTCGATTTGGAAACTGGAAAGATCGTGGCTTCAGCCTCGGAGCCGTACGGGCTGATCGAGGGGCTCCCTCCGGGTCATCTGGAGCAGGACCCGCAGGTGTGGCTGGATGCGGTGGATAAGACCGTCCGTTCCTGTATCCAACAGCTCGGGAAGAAGAAGGAGCGAATCTCGGCGATTGGTGTTTCCGGCCAGCAGCACGGCTTTGTTCCGCTGGATAAAAAGAACAAGATTATCCGCCCGGCAAAGCTGTGGTGCGATACGTCCACAACGGACCAGTGCAAGCAGTTCGAGACGGAGTTTGGCGGGGTGGACGGGCTCATTAATCTCGCGGGCAATTCGCTGCCGCCGGGTTTCACGGCGTCGAAAATCCTGTGGCTGAAGCAGAATGAGCCGAAGAATTTCAAAGCGCTGAAGAGCGTGTTGCTCCCGCATGATTACATCAATTTTTTCCTCACGGGCGAGAAGGCGATGGAGTTCGGCGATGCGAGCGGCACGGGCCTTCTGAATGTGCGCACGAAGGAGTGGTGCAAGCCGCTCATCGAGTTTATCGACGAGGACCTGGAAGAATGCCTGCCGCCGCTCGGCAGCAGCCGGCGCGCGGTCGGGCTGCTCACGGATTCGCTGCGGGAAGAGTGGGGGCTGTTCAAAAGTCCCGTGGTCTCCGCAGGCGGTGGCGACAATATGATGGGCGCGATCGGCACGGGCAACGTGCAGGCCGGCGTGGTGACTGCGAGCCTCGGAACCAGCGGGACACTCTACGCTTTCAGCAATGAACCGGTGGTCGATCCCGAAGGCGAAGTCGCGGCGTTTTGCGACAGCACGGACCGCTGGATGCCGCTCGTTTGCACGATGAATGTGACGGTCGCGACGGAGCAGGTGCGCAAGATGTTCGGCTGGTCCCACACGGATGCGGAGAAACACATCCTGGCAACCGAGCCCGGCGCTGGAGGTCTCATTTTTCTCCCTTACCTGAACGGCGAGCGCACCCCGAATCTCCCGGCAGGAACTGGCGTTTTCCACGGGCTGACGACGGAGACGATGTCACCCGGCCACATGGCGCGCGCGGTGATGGAAGGCGCGACGCTCGGTCTCGCATACGGGCTGAACCGGTTCCGCCAACTTGGCATCGAGCCGCAGGAAATCCGGCTGACCGGAGGCGGAAGCCAGAGCGGTGTGTGGCGGCAGATTTGCGCGGATGTCTTCGGCGTCCCGACCGTCTGCCTCGCAAGTGCGGAAGGCGCGGCGCTCGGCGCGGCGCTCCAGGCTGCTTACGCGAGTGCGGCGGTGGACGGCCAGCCGACGCGATTCCGCGATCTGGCGGAGAAATTTGTCATCCTCGACGAACAGACCCGCTGCAAGCCGCGCGAGGACGCGACGGAAGTCTATACAAAGATGCTGGGCCGCCAAAGTGACCTCACCAAGCGCCTCCATGCGGCGGGCTATTTGTAAGTCCGTCTTGCATCACAGCCCGTAAATGGGCAGGTTGCGCCCTGTGAAACGGGAGAAACTTGATCCATTTTGGCACAAATCGCGTATCGCTGCGCGTATCTGGCTGAAGGCGCAACGCCAGCCTCTGACCAAGCGCGACAAACGCATCGCTCGCGAGTTGCTTTCTGGCCCCGGCGTGATTAACCGACTCGTCCAGCAAGGTATCTACTCGATGGATCACCGGTCGCTACGTGAAGCGCTCCAGCCAAAAAGCCATGCTCTGGGAACCGTCAATTGACTGGACCAGTGCTGCGGCAGGAGTCTTAAAAAGGCTTTTTTCCGAACTGCCAAAAGACCGCGAGTTTCGTGTGACGCTATTCGGGTCATCACCCCTCCAGTTGGGCATTGATGCGACTTTTTCCAGCGCGGATGTGGACCTCTTTGCGGATGAAACGCGTGGTGAACTCGAAGCCGCGATGATTCGCGCAGGCCTGGAGAAATCGGAGGATCACATGTATGTCCAAGTCTGCACCGAGATGAACTTCCGTAGCAGCCCCCGCTGGCGGTTGCGGGCTTTCACCACACAAGTGGGTAACGTCAAACTCACGCTCCCCCATCCGCTCGACATCCTCATCGCAAAGATGCACCGCGCGGACGAAAAAGACTTGCGGGCGTTTCGAATGGTCATCGCGAAAACGGGCCATCCGACAGAAGATGAGCTGCGGCGCGAACTCCAATTTTCAGTGGACCTTTACCGGCCCAATTTCGATGAAGAAATGGTCGGCGACATCACGAATAACACACGTCTCGTGTGGCAGGAGATTTTCGGCAAAGACATCAACGTCCGGCAGGAAATCATTGCGCCCGCGCTCGCGGCCCGACGCGAAGGCTACAAGCTGGACATTCCGCAGCGGGACTACCGCGCAGAACTCGAACAACTCTCCCGCGAGTAACAGCGCTTGCCTCCACGCTGCGGGGTATTTGTAAACGAGGGCGGCTTATTTCAGCTCCGCAAGCGCGGCGACGGCGAGCTTGCGGGCGCCGGGTTGCTTCAGCTTTGCGTCGGACGCTTTGATGAAATCTGCTTTTGCATCTTCCTTGCGCTCCAATGAGAGCAAGGCCCGTCCGCGGTTGTAGAGGATGTAGGCGTCGTTCGGAGTGAGGGCGACTGCGGCGTTGAATGCGGCAAGTGCTTCTTCATTCCGCGTGAGCAAAAGGAGGGCGTCGCCCCGGCGGCTGTGGGCCTTCGCAGAGAGTTCGGTGCGCTGGGCGTTTTGCTCCGGGACGCACTCGGCGATGGCGGCGAGGATGATGTCGCAGGATTGCAGCGCAGCCTCGGCGCGCGGTGGCGGCGTCTTGGGGTCGCGGAGGCTTTCTTTCACCTGCGCAAGAAGCGTGGCGAGCGGCTCGGCGGCTTCATTTCCCGGGCCGCGATTTCGCGTGAAGCGGCGGACTGCTTCGACGCAGCGGGCGGTGTCGCCGGTTGCGGCGAGCCTGCCCAAATCGGTCGGCGTGGGGAGTGGAATGGGCTGGCCTTTCGGGATGATTTCCCCAGCGGGAGTTTTGCCCGCGAGGAAGATGTCATCGCCGATGAGCCGCGAGTATTCTGCGGGGACTTGTTTGCCTTCCGAGCGCTCGATCACTCGTGCGCGGGTGCGCTTGAAGACTTGCTCGATGGTGAGTCCCGGCGACCGGAGCTGCGCGATGAGTTCCCCGGTGTACAGCCCGTTTGCGCCGTCGCCGTCGGACGCAGCATGTCCCGCATCGGTGGCGAATGCGATGAGCGATCCAGCGGGCGGATTCATTTCGACGAGGCCGCCCGGCGTGGCTGCGGCACGGTTTGCAGGGTTGCGCGCGACCGGCGTGGAGCGGCAGGCGTCGAGGATGACGAGATTGCAGCCGACGCCGGAGTTGCTCATCTCGGCGACGACTTGCTCGGCATTGATGAGCTTGGTCTCTGCAAGCAGGCGGAGGCTGCCGTCGGCGACGGCGGCTGGGCTGTAGCCGGACTTCACCGGGAGCAGGTAGTTTGCGCCTGCGACGGAAATCCCGTGCCCGGCGAAATAGAACAGCGCGACTTCCGCGCCGCTGAGTTTCGAGCGAAACTTGAGCATCGCGGCGAGCAACTCATCGCG
>JAYUSJ010000034.1:0-8157 GCA_043755735.1 Verrucomicrobiaceae bacterium
ATTAAGAAGGTCCGGATTCATGCGATGTGCGATCAAAGGTGCAGGGCGGTGTCGAGTCGTGGTCATCGAGGCCGAAAACGCCGAGCGTTGCGGGAGCGATATTCGCGAGCGTGTGGTCCTCTCCGACGTCGGCCGTGATCGACGCGGGCGGCGCAATGAACCAATCGCTGTCCGTAGCCACGCCTCCCGGATACGGCGTGTAATGCCCATGCGCGTTGTTCCCGTTGGCGTCCGCATACTTCACGCCCGTGTCGCGGCCCGTCTTGCCTGCGCCGGGCTCCGGATGGATCGCGTAGGCGGCAGTAACCGCATAGTTCGCCGTGAAATCGAACCCGTCGGTCGCAGGTCCCCCGTAGGTCTGCGGGCCATGATTGCACCGCTTGACCTCGGTCGAGTCACCGGCCCACGTCAGCGTGGCGATCAGGCAATTCGGTGGAAAAGTGAAGCTGCCCGAACCGATGTAGTGAATGAACGGAATGACTCCCGGCGCACCGTAGTCCGCGAAGAAAGTGATCGTTCCGCCGGGATTCACAGGCACGTTGTGGAAGGTAAAACTTTGGTTCATCCCCGGCCAACCGGTGCTGAGTTGCGCGGGCGTGAACGCCCCGGAAACGCTGAGTGTGCCAACGCCCGCAGGGCCGCCCGCGATGCTGACAGTCACGTAGATCGTGCAAGTCGCAGGTGGGATGATGAAGCACGATGGGCCGTCCGTATCGAGGTCTGCTGCAACCTCCACGGTGATCGTCGGGACGTTGGGATTCGGAGGCTGGGGCGGCCTCGGTGGTCTGGGCGGGACGGGCGGCTTCGGACCATCGGGAGTGCCGTCTCCGCCGCTTGATCCGAATCCACCCCAGCCACCGCCAATGCCGCCGCTGCTGCCGTTGATTGGGTCGGTGTGAGTGGGCGGGTTGTTCGGATTGGATGGATCGGGCGGAAGCGGATCGGTATGATTGCCATCGCCGCCGTCGCCGCCGGGCGGCAGCGGAGGTTTTGGCGGACGCGGTGGATCGGGTGGATTCGGCGGTTCGGGCGGCTCTGGTGGCTGCGGACCATTGGGCCACGGCTCATCCGTCCAGTCGCGAGCCATGAACTCTTCCGCGCCAAAATCCCACTGCTGGACGACGCGGCGATCTGCGAGTTGCGTCTCCCACACAGGCTGCGTGATGAGCCAGACGTAGTGCTCAAACGTGAGCCACTTGCGCCACAGTTCCCGCCGCACTGCGCGCC
Organism: Verrucomicrobiaceae bacterium; assembly: GCA_043755735.1. Taxonomy (GTDB): domain Bacteria; phylum Verrucomicrobiota; class Verrucomicrobiia; order Chthoniobacterales; family Chthoniobacteraceae; genus SXWH01. The sequence goes on from JAYUSJ010000034.1 coordinate 1,228, forward strand.
CCTCGCGTGCGATGCTCCGCGCCTGAAACCAGTCCAGATTTTTCATAGCTGCTGAGTGTCGGCGATCAAATCGCGCGTGACTTCGACGAGGAACGTCCGCGTGGTATTGCGCAGGAGCGGCGGTCCGACTTGCGGGTTGTAGTTGTTGATCTCGATCCACTCGAACTCGCCAAGCGCGTTGAACAGCGTGCCCGCGTCCTTTTCATAGTTGGTGAGTGCCGCTGTGAGGTCCGGGCTATCGAGCCGGACGTGCAGCCGAAACGCTGTCTGCTCGCCCTCGCCGAGTCTTCGCCAATCATCCCCTTCCACGAGCACGGACTCCGGCTCCAGCTCTTTAAGCGCAAATTTGAGCGCGGTGATGTCGAGGTCCGCCACCACGCCTCCTTTGAGAAACGTGAGGTGAAAAACCAGATCGTCGCCGCGCTTGATCCAGAACAACGGCCCGCTGTCTTTGCCTCCGGCGTTCCCAAAGTTTTGCGGGTTCAACGAAACCATGCGCGTGAGCAGATCGATATAGACTTCGAGGACGCCCGAGGGCCGCACGCTTCCGCTGGCCTCGATGCCGAAGGTGAAGATGACCGGATCACTTGCGCCGTCTGAGTTGCCCGCGATGAGCGAAACGACGAACACGCCCGGCAGCGTCGCCGCGCCAGAAACCCTGCCCGTGGGGACATGGAGCGCGATGCCCGGCGGAAGCGGCGACGCATTCCAAAATGTCGGCGCGTTCGCGGCGTGCGGCTGAAAGACAAAGTGCTGCCACTGTGGGTAGCCGAGGACACTCTGCGTGGTGTTGATGACGGGTGCGGCCATGTCAGGAGATTTGCGCTTTGGCCTGCGTGAACGCGGCAAAGACGTAGCCCTTCGCGCCTCGCACGGAGTTTTCCGTATCAAACTGGACGAGCCGCGCACGCAGCACGAAGCCGGGTGAAAGCGGCGCAGATTCCGCCGGGCACGCGCTCCAAGCCGTGTAGAGCCGACGCTCGGCAGACATCACATTATCGAGCGAGCGTTTGAGGATCGCGCCGAAGTGATGCTTCAATTTGAGTCCGCTCACGATGATGCGCTGCGAGAGCAACGGCACCGGACGCCACACGACATCGGCGAGGTTTTCCGAAACGGGCGCTGGCGCGGCCTGCCCCGGCGCGCTGCCCGCTTCGATGACCAAGACGAACTGCGCGCGGGTGTTTGCGACGAAGAGTTGCAGCTCCAAATCGAACTCGACGGCGAAGCGTCCGTCCGGCTGCCACATCGCATCGTTGATGTACAGGAGGAACAGCTCGCGCTCGAAATCGAGCGGGTAAAACGAGTTCGTCTGTGCGGCCTGCGTGAGCCGATACCACACGCGCCCGTCGCTCCCGACAAAGCCCTGCGGCGCAAGGAAACCGCCGCGTCGGCCAAGCCCTCCCGGCACGAGCAGCGGAGCATCCGTTGTGTTTTGAAACACGTTGCCCGCGTGGGGCTCCGGCCGTGGAAGTGGCACGGTGATGGGAACGACCGTCGCGTCGTGAATCGCGGGGAGCAGTCCCGGCGGACGTGGGAGCTTGTCGGTCTTGCCGTCGCCCAGTGATTTCGGATCGAAGTCCGATGGCAGTCGTCCGCTCGGAAACACGTCCACGAAGTCCGGGATGACGATGGTCTGCACCACTTCGTTGTCCCGCCGGGTCAGTAAATTCGGTGTCGGTAGAAGGTCCTCGATGGCCTCAAGCCGTGCAGTGACAGACGCGAGAGCGTCGAGCAGTCCAACGATTTGCTCCATCGTATGCGTGTGTGCGAGGAACGCGCTCCGGGGCCCAGCGCTGGAGATGACGACGGCCAGACTATTGAGCGCAGGTGGCGGCTCGTTCTCCGGGAATGCAAGGATGAGCTCGTTCGCGCTGGCGATGGTGGCGTCGAATTCGGCAAGCACTTTGCCACCGGGAAAGTTTTCCCGAACGGTGAGATGAATCGCCTCGGTGCCGAGATTGTGGGCGAAGGAAAACGAGCGCAGTTCGCCGTCGCCGAACACCGCGACGTAGTGCTGCACGCCGAAAATGATCTGGTCCGGCGTAAATGGGATGTAGTCGCGCGGCTGCGGTGGGCGCAGCCAATCGACCGCCTGCACCGTTTCCATCTCCTCCCAGATTTGCTCTCGCACGACCTTCACGGGCTGCTGGAACAGCGTGATGATGCGCCCTTGCACTGCCGGATCGGCGATGTCCTCGCCGTCGTCCACGATTTCGGCCTCCACCTCGAACGGCACGTCGATTTCCGCCACGGTGCGCAGCGCCGCCGCCATCTCCGCGCGGTCCAGCGGCAGCGTAAACGTGAGCACGCCCGGCGCGAAGGTATTCACTTCAACCGTGATGAGCGGCTGGGGCGCACCGCTGAGCCTTCCGACAAACTCCACGTAGGCGTTGTCAGGCTCGGGGTTTATGACCTCAAATCGCTTGCCGCTCTCGAACATCGCGTTGAGCGCGGCGGCGATTTCATCCGGGCCGTCTTCGATGCCGAGCAGCTTCGAGACGCGATAGTTCCAGCGGAGGAAGTAGGTGCCGCGAAAGTCCGGCGGCAGCCGCAGTGCTTGCAGCTCGTTCACGGGCGGTTCCGTCTCACTGCCTGCACTGCCATCGCGGACCCGGCGCACGGTCGGCGGCTCCGGCAACAAGCGCTCGTGGCCGTCGTTGAAAGCCAGCGGAGCCTGAATGAGTCGGCATTCAATCCACCAAACGCCGAGCTGCTTGAACTGCCTCACCCGTACGAATGAAATCGGCCCGAGCCTATTCGTGTGAACGTAGATCGGCCACGGCCCCTCGGAATCCAGGCGCGTCGTCTTCACGACCCATGTTCCCGCCACAGGATTCTCCACGGCGTCGATGATGCCCGAACCTTGTGCTGCGGTTTTGAACGTGTCGGCGTTCGCATCGAAGTTGATGTCCGGCGTGTCGGTGTCGCCAATCCACAGCTTGAACGTGCCGCCCGTCGGAGCCGTCAGCACACGCCCAATGCTCGCCCGCAGCGTCCGCACCCGCAGGTCGCGTTCACGCAAATCGCCGCCCTCGCTCCGCTCAAACGTCCGCAATGAACACCGCAACTGATCGCCCAGCACAAACGGCGAAAGCGCCACCGCCCCGCCATCGCGGGAGACAAGTTTGCGCGTAATCAAGTCAGCATAGAGATCAAGGTCGCTCACGCCGGGTGCGCGTTGTCAAAGGAACGATTGACGCCTTCCTTAGTCGTGCATACTTGTTCTACTTTACTGAACATGCGTGCAGTTGCCACCAATACTGATTCCGACCAGCTTTTCGAGATTGCCGAGGGCCAGCAGGGGTATTTTACGAGCGCACAGGCCGTAGATGCAGGCTTTGCTCGGAGTGCTCAGAGTTACCATGTCGCGGCTGGCAACTGGGTGCGTGAGCATCGCGGCATTTACCGACTTCGCCGGTACCCGCAGAGCGACGACGGCCAACTCGTACTGTGGTCACTCTGGTCGCGGAATCTCGATGGCGAACCCGAAGGCGTGTATTCCCACCTCACCGCCCTCCGAATCAAAAACCTCTCGGATGCCAATCCGGCCCGGCTCGATATGACCGTGCCGCTTGAGTTCCGTCGCAACAGCGCAGTGCCGCCGATCCTTTGCCTACACAAGGCACGCCTCGCGTCCGATGAAATCATCCGCGAACACGGTTACTCGCTGACCAGTCCCATGCGTACCATTCTCGATCTCGCCACAGCGGGTGAAACGGATCGCGCCGTGATTTCACAGGCGTTTCAAGAAGGTCGTGCGCGCGGATTGATTGCCCGCAAACAGATCGCTGCGGCGTGCCTGCGGACCGACCTCCCGCCGTGGCTCCGCAAGCTCATTGAACCGACGACTTGATGCCGAAGATTTACGCAACAGCGACCGCGTTTCGGCGCGCACTTGAAGACCGTCTCTCCGCGATAGCAAAGGATGAGGGAGTAGATTTGCAGCGCATCCGCCGACAGGTTTCGTTCGACCGGCTTTTGAGCCGCCTTTTCATCGGGCCAAATCCGCCGTGGGTCTTGAAAGGCGGCTATGCGTTGGAACTGAAACTTTCGACGGCTCGGACAACGAAAGACCTCGATCTTGGACTCGATCAGATGCCCGGAAATGCCGCCGAACTGCTCGCGGTTCTTCAAGACAAAGCCGCTCAAACTCTCGATGACTTTTTTGAGTTCACCATCGGCGAACCCATGCAGGAGCTTGATGCCGCACCCTCCGGCGGCGCTCGCTACCCCGTGGAAGCCCGACTCGATGGGCGGACGTTTGCGAAGTTTCATCTCGATGTCGGCACTGGCGACGTGCAACGCGATCCTGTCGAAATGGTGACGCCTCGCGATTGGCTCACATTTGCAGGAGTGCCGGTCCATGCGTTTCCTTCGATAGCGGACGAGGAGCACTTCGCCCAAAAGTTGCACGCATACACTTTCCCGCGTGAGGGTCGCCCAAACTCGCGGGTGAAGGATTTGGTGGACCTTGTCTTGCTGATTGAGCGAGGCAATCTCGATGCAGAACGGCTTCGCCGGGATGTCGTCGACACGTTCTCTCACCGCAAAACGCATAGCCTACCGACTTCGCTCGAACCTCCTCCCTCGTTCTGGTTGCCGACGTTTGCAAGGATGGCTGCGGAATGTGGAATCGATCAGGACTGCGAAAGGCAGTTCGAGAAAGTCAGCGAGTTTTGCCTGCGATGGGTGCTGCTTCCCGTGGCTCCGAATCGAGGGCAAAGTTGAACGGATCAAATAACCGCCGCTTGTAAGGGAATGGCGGATTGAGCGGCGGTGCCTCGGCGCTTTTCTGCGCCTTGTCTGTCTCGCGTTCTCTGCGGTTGGTTTTCGGATCGAGTGACATGATTACGTGCTCCAGAAGATGCCGCTCGCATCGGCTTGATTTAGGAATGCTTCGGCCTCGGTGTATTGGTCGTTCACGAAGCTCAGCAGCGCGTCATTGATGCGGTCGCCGATGCCGCCCGCGAGGCCGGTGTGGAGTCGCAGCGGTGGGCTTGGTGCGCGCGGTGGGATGAGACGTGAGGCGTGTTGGAGATTCCAGAAAACGAAGTGCTGCGTGTATGGCGTCCATGTTTCGTCAGGCTTAGCGTCTGTGGCTGCGTCTGGCTGCGAGACGATCCAGATGGTCGCGAGTTTGAGTTCGTCGAGCTGCGCGTCACCCGCGTTGAGCAGCGTGCCATACATCTGTGGGAGGCTTTGCTGCTGCTGCGGGACATACTTCGACACGGTCCGCAGTTTGGCGCGTCCGCCGGTTGCGCGGAGTGCGTCGTTGAGGAATACGGTGGAGATGGTTTCCGTTTGCGCATCGAGGAGCGGGTCGTGAACGTCGATTTGCAGCCGCGTGCCGATGCGGGCTTTCGCGAGCACCACGTCCATCGCGCGAATCTCCCTCGTTCGCGTTGCATCGAATTCGCCTTCCATCGCGCCGGGCTTGTTGATGTCGCCGCCTTTCGCCGCTGCTTTCACTCCGAGTTTATCGAACAACTTTGGGTAGCCTTCCGCAGCTGCGGCGATGATTTGCCCGGCGAGTGTTGTGCTCACATTGAACGGAGTCAGGGGATTGCGCCAGCCGTCGAGGATGAGATACGGCTGAGGTTCATTCGTCAGCGGAACATCGTGCTCGCTGGGAACATTGTCCTCGGGCGGCGTCCCGTCCGGCCAGTCGGCGGGCATCGGGATGTGGGCGTCGAGGCTATTCACAAATCCGGGCCGGATGAACGCGCGCCACTCGCCGGTCCCGTCGTCCTTGAATTCGTAGCGCGCGTTGATGAACCACGGATGCCGCCACAGCGCGTGCGCGTCGCCGGACACAATCACGCCGCGCGGCAACTCCTTCGTGTCGGCACGAACTCCGCGCAGCGGACGCGCACGCTTCACCTGACCAACGAGGCTGTTCCATGCGTCGGCGGCGATCATTGCCAGAAGAAATGTCGCGTCGCGCTCTTGCGGTCGGGGCCGAGTGCAGCGCGGTGTTGCAGGTCGAAGAACGTGATTTGGTAGAGGTCGAGCTTTCCGCCTTTGCGCTGGCGCAGCATCGCCAAAGGGTAGCGTGCGCGGCGGCCCGGAAGCGCGACGGCACCACCGCTGCCGCCGTGCTGATCGCTCGCTTCACCGTCGTCCGTGTTCGGATCGGCGACCTGCACGACCTCGACCTTTTCCACCGACCAATCGGTCTCGCGGCACGTCACCTCGACGCAGATGTAGCCGCGTCCTTCGGCATCGAGCATCGGCCTGCCGAATTTGAGCAATGGCGGCGGCACGCGCTCGGTGCCTGCGAGCGGCACCGAGTTGATCTTTGCGTCCACGCGATTCACGGTTCCGGGCCGGATGCTGGCGGCCTGCGTTCCCACGAGCGACACTTGGAGCGGATGCGCAAAATCGGCGCCGTCGCCGTCGAACGTGATGATGGTTCCGTCCGGCATTTCACGAAGCCTCACGCCATCGCCCGCGATGATGCGGCACGCGCGCACCGCTGCGCAGAGCTGATTCCAGAGGATCGCCGTGATCGGCTGCTCGCGCTTTACGAACGGCGGCTCTGTCATTCGCTTCCGCCCTCCAGTTGCGCCTGACCATACACATCGCGCAGCCAGCCGTTCGGACCGGAGAGCATATATTCCTCGGTAATTTCCACGGCGTTGCCTTTGCGCTTGAGCTTCGGCGCGAGCTTGAGCCAGTTCCGCTTTTTCGCAGCGCCGGGGATTTTGAACTGCTCGATGCCGGGCGGTTTTTCCACCACCGTCCCGATACCGCGCAGGATGCCCGATGGAATAGTGCGCGCCGCATACGTCTTGCGAAATACCGCACCGACCACGAGCCAGTTATCCACGCCGAACATCGGGTTTTTCTTCGCCTTTTTGCCGCTGCCGCTCAGCGCCGTTTGCTCGCCGCTCGTCTCGGGCAGCGTCTCGGCGAACTGCTCCTTCG
>JAYUSJ010000035.1:0-27270 GCA_043755735.1 Verrucomicrobiaceae bacterium
TCTGCACCGAGCCCACTTCATCCGCCACGCCGTCGCCCATGTGGAAGACGCTCAGATAGCCGTTTGAGTCATTGAAGACAGCCGAGCCTTTCGACTCGCTCGCTGCGTCCGCCTTGCCCCAATGCACTTTGAGTTCCTGCCGCGCGTTGCCTTTGATCGCCGGCATGCGCACCCAAATGCTCGCTGTTCCGGCGGCCGCATCCCATTGCTCGACTTGATACACCAGAGCTTTTCCTCCGGCGGAGAAACGAACGTCGTCGCCATTCGGTTTCGCCGCAGCGAAATTGAAGAAGTCCTTGTGCAGCCGAACGAGGACCGGGAACTCCGCTTCGCTCGCAGTCGCAGGAAGATTTGCACCATCGGGCGTCGTGTTGAGGAAAAGCGAGCCGGTGTTTTTCCAGTCGGGATACTGGGCGATTGCGGTCCCGACGGTGAGAATCGGAGCGAGAAAACGGAACAGGTTTTTGGATTTCATAAGTCGATTTATTTGCGGGCTTTTGCTTTTCCGAGACTCTTGAGCTCATCCTGAGTCCACGGTGTTTTCCGGTCGGCGATTTCTTTTCGAACGGCGGCGATGTCGGCGGCGGCGGCGGGTTTCTTCCAGTTGTGCCATCGTTGGCCGATGAAGTTGAGCACGTTTGCGAGCTGTTCGTCGGTGTACGTTTGTTCCAGCGGCAGCATGAGACCCTCGCCATAGCTCAGGCCATCCACGGGGCCCGTCTGGCCTTTCAGGACGATCCGCGCGAGCATGCCGATATTGCCGTTGCGCTTGAACCACTCGGACTTCGCAAGCGGCGGCGCGAGAAGTTTGTCGCCGGCGAGCACTCCTTTTCCATCCGGGCCGTGGCAGGTCGTGCAAAGCGTTTCGTAGATCTGTTTGCCCTGCTTTCCGGATTCGCCGAGCGCAGCGACGAGACCGTCTGCGTGCTCTTTTTCGAGCAACGCGGAGACGATCGGGCCGGGTTGAGCGGTGAGTTCGGATGGCTGCGAAATTCCTGCCGCGCGATTCGCGAGGAAAAGCTGCGTGCGGACCTGCGCGTCGGCGTCGCTCAGCATTCCAGCGAGCGTCTTTGCGATGTCCGCGTCTTTTGAAATGAGGAGCGGTTCGGCGAGCTGGACGGCGGCGCGGCGCACGCGCGGGCTCTCGTGTTTTGCCGCGGCGACTACTGTTTCTTTTGCCAATGCGTCGAGTCCTTGCAGTGTCCACATCGCGTGGATGCGCGCGTTGACATCCGCGTGAGTCGTGGCCATCGCAGTGAGCGCCGGAATCGCCGATTTGTCGCCGCGTGAAACGATGAGTTTCTGCGCGGTGTCGCGCCACCAGCCGTTGGCGTGCGCGAGGTGTGCGACGAGTTGCACCGGCGTTTCGTCAAGCATCCGGGGTTGCGGGCCGGTCTGCTTTCCTTCCGGCACCATGCGATAGATGCGGCCATGGCGAAAGACTTTGAGCATCCCCCATTTTTTCACGCGATGATACCGCTCGACCCATTCGGCGGGCTTTTGATTCGGCTCTGTGGGAAACCACGCCTTTTCCTGGATGATGCCGCGATAGAGGTCGGAGAACACGAGCGTTCCGTCGGGCGCAGTCTCCGTCCACACGGGCCGGAAATAGGCGTCGGTGCTGCGGATGAATTCGCTCTTCGGAAATGAATTGTCCGCTACGCCGAGGCCTTCTTTCCAATCGATCGTGCTCATCCGAATAAAGCGCCCGACCGGCTCGCACGTCACCACGCGTCCGTAATACTCGGGCATCAAATGACTGCGCAGGACGGTCTGGCCGCAGCAGGCCGAGAGATCCTTGAGGATGCGCTGCTCGTCATATTTGTAGCCGCCGGACGATTGGTCCCACACTTTGCAGGATGCGTACGGGACGCGGTAACCATCGGCGTGTTCGTTCACCTTTAAGATCGGATATCCTGCCGGGAGTTGGAAGGAATGCGCGGGATTTGCGCCGCCAGCCCACGAGCAAAAAAGCCGCCCGTCATCATCCCGCGCCAGACCCCATTGGCTGATTCGCCCGATGGAGTGTTTGCCGGCCGTCAGCTTCCCGTCGATGTAGCGAAAACGGAAATCGTTCGTGCAAATCGTGTTGTCGAGATTCCATACCATTCCGGAATTTTGGTGTTCGATATTTCCGTGATTCGGGCCGCCCTCGAACGCCAGTTCGCGGCGATCCGAGACGCCGTCTTTGTTGTCATCGAAGTAAGCCCAGACCGAGTTTGATTCCGTAAATGTGACGAGTACCCGATCGTGGAGCGGGAGCACTGTGCGGGGGAGGATCACGTTGTCGATAAACACTGTGCGTTTATCCATGATGCCGTCGCCGTTCGTATCCACGAGCTTCACGACACGGCTCACCGGGTCGAGTTGCTTGGTGGCGTGTTCGTCCTGCATGTAAGTGCGCCACTCGCAGACATACATCGACCCGTTTCCATCGAACGCAAAGCTGGCGGGCTCCTCCACCATCGGCTCACTCGCGATGCATTCGAGACGATAGCCTTTCGGGATCTCGATGGTCTTGATTGCCTCCGCCGGCGGCAGGGCAGGGAAGGTCGTGTCCGGGTTCCATCCCTCCTCTTTTTCCGCAGCCATGCTGACTGCGAGGATTGAGAGAAACGGTACGAGGTTTGCGGCGATACGTCGTGTGGGTGTCATGAGAGTTGTTGAAGTTCGGCGGGCTGCGTCATTTAACCGGCTGAGTGTGAAATGCTTTGCCAAGTTCGTCGTGCGTTGTCCGGAAAGTACGCGGGGACACACGTGGGCACTGTAGTAGCGGCCAAGCAATTGCGCGCCCTAGAAAACCCTGCGCATCGAGGGGCCGGGAAGCAAGGTTTCCTGGGACTACTTTGCTTTCTCTTCCAGTTTCTTCAACTGAGCTGCGAGATACTCCGCGCATTTCGTCTCGGAGCCGTCCTTTTGCCGGATGAGATAGGGCTTCCCGGAAGTCGAAGAACCCGTCGCCGCCTTGGCGATAAAGTCAGCGGCTGTCGCGATGTCATCGGAATTCGAGTTCCACTTTCCGCGCAGGAACTTCGCAGCGGTCTTCGCGTCGTAGGTGGTCCCGTTGCGGACAAACTTTGCGTCCGCCAGACCCTCGACATTGGCGATGAGCGCCTCGATTTTCGCCTTTTCCGCAGGAGTGGGCTCTGCTGCCGGGCAGTGTCCGATGGCAATAAAGAGGGCTGCGAATATGGTTTTAAAGAATGCTCTTGGAGTCATGGAGGGCATCCTCACAGCTCGTTTTCGGGTGGCAAACCCTGTTTTCACAAAACGACCCGCCGCGGCCCTTGCTATTACGGGAAGTGTCAGATACGGTCCGCGCCCTTTTCACTATATGAGCAGAGAGCCGAGCAAACACCCAGGAAGTCTTCATCGTCATTGGTCGCGTCAGGTAACTGATGGACCCGAACGCGCCGCGAGCCGTGCAATGCTGCATGCCGTGGGGTTTGCCCGCGAGGATTTCAAGAAGTCGCAAGTCGGCATCGCCAGCACCTGGAGCATGGTTACGCCGTGCAATATGCACATCGACAAACTCGCCCGCGAAGCCGAGGCCGGAGTCGGGGCGGGCGGCGGAAAAGGCATCATCTTCGGGACGATTACGATTTCCGACGGCATCTCGATGGGTAGCGAGGGGATGAAATACTCGCTCGTTTCCCGCGAGGTCATCGCCGACAGTATCGAGACTGTGATGGGCTGCGAAATGCTCGACGGCCTCGTAGCCATTGGCGGTTGCGACAAGAACATGCCCGGCTGCCTTATTGCGATGGCCCGGCTCAACCGCCCCGCCGTCTTCGTTTATGGCGGCACCATTTTGCCCGGCTGCATCAACGGAATCCTCGCGGAAAAGCGCCTCAACAAAGAGCGCGCCGCCATGATCGCCGACAAGCCGCTGGACATCGTCTCGTGCTTCGAAGCGGTCGGGAAACACGCCGGCGGCCAGATCGATGAACGCGAACTCACCCTCATCGAAGAGCACGCCATCCCCGGCGCAGGTTCCTGCGGTGGAATGTACACGGCGAACACAATGGCCTGCGCCATCGAGGCTCTCGGCATGTCGCTCCCGAACAGCTCTGCGCAAAACGCCGTCTCCAAGGAAAAAGCCATGGATGCCCGCGCGGCAGGCGTGGCCGTCGTGGAGATGATCAAGCGCGGCCTGCGCCCGAGCGAAATCCTCACCCGTGAAGCGTTCGAAAACGCCATCACCGTGGTCATCGCACTCGGCGGCTCCACGAATGCCGTGCTCCATTTGCTAGCGATGGCCCACGCCGCAAACGTGAAGCTCGACATCGACGACTTCACAAAAATCGGCAAACGCGTCCCCGTGCTCGCCGACTTGAAGCCAAGCGGCCGCTTCCTCATGTCCGAACTCGTCGCCATCGGCGGCCAGACCCCGCTCATGAAGATGCTCCTCGAAGAAGGCCTGCTTCACGGAGACTGCATGACGGTCACCGGCAAGACGCTCAAAGAGAACCTCAAGCGCGTGAAACACTACCCGAAAGGGCAGGAAATCGTCCGCCCCGTCAGCGACCCGATCAAAAAGGACAGCCATCTCGTAGTCCTCTACGGCAACCTCGCACCCGGCGGCGCAGTCGCGAAGATTTCCGGCAAAGAAGGCCTCAGCTTCTCCGGCAAAGCCATCGTATTTGAAAACGAAGGCGACGCTCTCAAGGCCATCCTCGACGGCTCCGTTAAAAAGGGACACGTCATCGTCATTCGCCACGAAGGCCCCGTCGGCGGACCCGGAATGCGCGAGATGCTTTCGCCCACCAGCGCCGTCATGGGCAAAGGCCTCGGCAAGGATGTCGCGCTCATCACCGACGGACGTTTCAGCGGCGGCTCGCACGGATTCGTCGCCGGCCATATCACCCCCGAAGCAGCACTCGGCGGCCCGCTCGCCATCGTCAAGAACGGCGACCCGATCACGATCGACGCCTCCAAGCGCACCATCGACCTCGGCGTCTCGAAGACAGAAATCGAAGCCCGCCTGAAGAAGTGGAAGAGGCCCGTCACGACTTACAAGCGCGGCGTGCTCGCCAAGTACGCAGCCACCGTGACCAGCGCCAGCCTTGGTGCAGTCACAGACATGCTGTAGCCATGGGGCTCCGGAGCCCTAGTAGTGGTGCAGGCGACCTCGCCTGCATCAGTCTCGACGGGCGACCCGCCCGGAGCCTCGGCGAGTCGCCGAACAAGACTTTGCAGGCGAGTCGCCTGCGCCACTACTGCTGATGCTCCCGCGGATCGCCATCACCATGGGAGACCCTGCGGGCGTCGGCCCGGAAGTCTGCCTGCGAGCGCTCGCCGAGTCCTCGCTTCGCGAATGCTGCGTGCCGGTCGTGTACGGTGACCTTTCCGTGCTCTCCGCGTGTGTGCAGCGGACAGGATTGCCGTCGCCGCGCGCGGAAGATGTGAAAGATATTGGCATCATCACGATGGCGGAATTCACTCCGGGTGCGATCAATGCCGCCACGGGCAACGCGGCCTACCAATACGTGAACCGCGCCATCGACGACGCTCTCGCGGGCCTCGTCGATGCGGTGACGACCGCGCCTTTGAATAAAGAGGCGATGCACATGGCCGGGCATCATTTCCCCGGACACACGGAGATTTTCGCCAAGCGCACGGATGCCGCACGTTCCTGCATGATGCAGTATTCCGAGGAGATCACATGCTCCTTTGTCACCACCCACTGCGGCTACGCGGAAGTGCCCAGCTTGCTCACCGTGGAGCGCATTTTGGAAGTCATCGAACTGACCGCCGCCAGCCTCCTGCGCATCCGTGGACGTGCGCCGAAGATCGTCGTATGCGGGCTGAATCCCCACGCCGGCGAACACGGGCTTTTTGGCGACCGCGAGGAAGAGCGCATCATCATCCCCGCCATCCTCGCCGCCCGCGAACGAGGCCACGATGTCGAAGGCCCGCTGCCCGGCGACACCGCATTCATCACCGCGAAACGCCGCGCGACCGACGCCTTCGTCTGCATGTATCACGACCAGGGCCACATCCCCGTGAAAGCGCTCGCATTTGACCGCGCCGTGAACACCACGCTCGGCCTCTCCATCATCCGCACCAGTGTCGATCACGGTACCGCCCTCGACATCGCGTGGCAGGGAAAAGCAATGCCCGACAGCCTCTTCTGCGCCCTGCGCCTCGCCGCAAAACTCGCGACGTAGCGCAGCGCCGGGAAAAAACCGGGACTTTGCAAAACCCCCGCGCAGCGCTACTCTCCGAACATGGGCAACGCGCTACGCAACGATTACTATATTTCTCCGGGCGACTATCTCGAAGGCGAACAAGTCAGTGCCACCAAGCATGAGTATCTCGCCGGCGTCGTCCACATGATGGCCGGCACGAGCATCGGCCACGACCGCATCGCGGGGAACATTCACGGCGAGCTTCGCGCCCAGCTTCGCAATCACCCGTGCGAAGCTTTCAGCTCCGATGTCAAGGTCCGCATCCGCACCGACCTCGCCGAGTTTTTCTACTACCCCGACGTCACCGTGGACTGTTCCGCGCAAGGCAACTCCGCCCTTTATGCCGAAGCGCCGCGCGTGATTTTTGAAGTCCTCTCGCCCGACACCGAGCGCGTGGATCGCGGCGAAAAACGGCTCAACTACCAGACGCTCCCGTCGCTCGAAGCCTATTGCCTCGTCGATCAATTCCGCGTCGCAGTCACCGTCTATCGCCGCACCGCAGACGGCTGGACGTCCGAGTTCATGTCGGAAAAAACGGACACCCTCCGCCTCGCCTGCATCGGCTGCGAGTTGCCCCTCGCTGCCATCTACGAGCGCACAGGGCTTTAGGCTCGTGTGCAACTCCCGCATTGCGCGGAGGCGCGAGATAGGGCATCCCGCTGGCGATGATGAATGAAATCGTGCTCGGCTCTCGTGGCTCTGCGCTCGCTGTGGCTCAGGTGGTTTTGACGGAAGCGGCTCTCGCGGCTGCCTGCCCGAATGTGGCCACACGACGCGAACTTTTTACCACGCGCGGCGATCTGAAGCTCGACCTCAATTTGCTCCGCGCGGGAGAGGCGGGAGGGAAGGGACTCTTTACCAAGGAGCTCGAAGACGCGCTGCTGAGCGGCGGGATCGATGTGGCGATTCATAGCCTCAAGGATTTGCCCGGCAATAATCCGCCGGGTCTCGACCTCGTCGCGGTGCTGGAGCGCGCGCCGATTGGCGATGTGCTCATTTCCAAAACGCCGGGCGGTCTCGATGCGCTGCCGCACGGTGCGCGAGTGGGCACGAGTAGCATCCGGCGGGCACGGCAGCTCGCATGGTTGCGCCCCGATTTACAGATCGAAGAATGGCGCGGAAATGTGCCGACGCGGCTGCGCAAGCTCGGCGAGAATGCAGACGTCGCGGCGATCGTGCTGGCGGAGGCTGGATTGCGCAGGCTGGGCTATGCGCTGGATTTCGAAGCAGGGACGCTGCGGCTCGAAAGCGCTGAGTTTTGCGCGAGCTCGCTGCTGGGAAGGCTGCTGCCAGCAATCGGCCAGGGAGCGGTGGCGCTGCAAGCACGCGCCGACCGCGGGGATGTGCGCGAAGTGCTGGCGATGATCAATCACGAGCCTACGATGATCGCGATTCGCGCAGAGCGTGAAGTGCAGCGGCTGCTCTCGGGCGATTGCTCGCTGCCAGTGGGCGTGCAGACTTCGCTGGATGGCGATCGCATTTCCATGAGCGGCATTCTTTTTCACGCGGAAGATCAGCCGCCGCGCTCGGCTACGGTGGAAGGTCCAGTCACGGAAATCGAGCGGCTCGCCGCGGAACTCATCGCTGCAATCGCATGAACGAAGACGCGGAAAATGGATGGAAACCGATGGCCGTTCGGTCGGCGTTGTGCCTTGTTTTTATCTTGCTCGGCTGGCTCACGAAATCGCCGCTCGCCTACATCGGCGCTTATATTTCAGGCGGCTGGGATCTGGCGATCAAGGTGTGGGAAGGGCTCCACGAATGGGAGTTCGGGACGGACTTTTTGATGTTCGTGGTCGCACTTGGCGCTGCTGTGGTGGGCGAACCGGCAGAAGGTGCGGTGCTGATGTTCCTGTTCTCGGCGTCGGGCGCGATGGAGCGCTTTGCGCATGGGCGGACCAACCGGGAAATCAGTGCGCTGCTGAAGCACGCGCCGAAGACCGCACGGTTGCTGGAAAACGGTGGGGAGCGGGAGGTGTCTGTCGCCGAGCTTCAAGTCGGGCAGATAGTCCGGGTAACGGCGAACGAGCAGGTGCCCGTGGATATTCGCATCGAGCAGGGAGAAAGCGCGTGCGATGAGGCAATGCTCACCGGTGAGGCCGAGCCAATCGCGAAAGGCCCCGGCGATACTGCGCTGTCGGGCACGTTGAATTTACACGGCGTCTTTGAGGGCCGCGTGCTGCATGCGGCGGAGGATAGCGCGCTCCAGCGCATCATCCGGCTCATTGACGACGCGCAGCATTTGAAAGCGCCGTCGCAGCGTTTCACGGATCGTTTCGGCACGAAGTACACGGGGATTGTGCTGTCGCTCTGCACGGTCATGTTTCTGGTATGGTGGCTCGGCTTTCACCTTGCGCCGTTCGACGGAAACCACAGCGCATTTTACCGCGCGATGACGCTGCTCGTCGTGATGTCGCCGTGCGCCATCGTGCTCTCCGTGCCGTCGGCGATCCTGTCGGCCATTGCGTTTGGCGCGAAGAATGGAATTCTCTTCCGGGGCGGTGCAGCCATCGAGACGCTTGCCGGAGTCACCACGGTGGCGATGGATAAGACCGGGACGCTCACCGAGGGAAACCTCCACGTCATCGGCATCGAAGTAATGGAAGGCACGGAAGCCGATATCCTCGCAGCCGCCGGGAATATCGCCCGGCTTTCCAACCACCCGATGTCCCGTTCGCTGGCCAGAGAGGCGACCCGGCGCGCCGTGCCCGTGGAGTCGCCGCGCGACTCCGAGACGATTTCGGGGCAGGGCGTGCGGGCGGTCTGGAGGGACGAAAAGATCGTCATGGGCAACCGCGATCTAGCCCTCACGATGCGCCCCGGAAATCCGCTGCTGCCGAGCCCTCGGGACGCGAGCGAAGTTTGGGTGGCCTCGCCGACACTGCTGGGCCGTGTGCTCCTCCGCGACCGGCTCCGCCCCGAGAGTCGCGAGCTCATTGCCCAGCTCCACACGGCGGGGATTAAGACCGTCATGCTCACCGGTGATAAAAGCGGCACCGCCGCTGAAATGGGCCGCGAAACTGGAATCGGCGAAGTTCTCAGCCAGCTCAAACCCGAGGGAAAAGTTGCGGCAATTCAGAAATTGAAAGCAGACGGTGGAATCGTGGCGATGATCGGCGATGGAGTGAACGACGCGCCCGTCCTCGCCGCCGCCGATGTCGGGGTGGCGATGGGTGCCCGCGGCTCGGACGCTGCAATCGAGCAGGCGGAGGTCGTGCTGATGAACGACAAGCTGGAGAGCTTCCTTACCGCGCGAAAGCTGAGTGCCCGCGCTCGACGCATCATCCGGCAGAACATGGCCATTTCGCTCGGAGTGATTACGTTCATGTCGCTGGCGACGATCATCGGCTTCGCAGTGCCGCTCGCCGTGGGCGTGATGATGCACGAGGGCAGCACGGTCATCGTGGTGATGAACAGTCTGCGGCTGCTGTTCCTGAAAAAGTGATCCCTAAAGCGGGTCCTGCTTGTTCGTCCGCACGGAGAGCAGTTTCCCGTGCTTGCGCCCCTGCCAGCAAAGGTTGTCCGCGACGATGGCGGCGCTCACCACGATGGGCACGCCGGAGACTCGCAATTGCGAGGCCGCCCAGAGGTTGCACGTCTTTGGGAAGAAATACGTCTCCGTGCCGTCGAAGAACGTGCTGGTCGGCAACCTGCCCTGGCCCGCGACCGTGGGCTTGCCATTCGGGTCGCGTTTGAATGCAGCTTTGAGACGCTTTCGCAGCCGCTCCAGTCCTTGCTCCGTCACGTCGAACTCGATGATCTCGCTGTTTGAAAATCCTTCGACGAGCGAGGTTTTCACGGGAATCACATGGACCGCACTGGTCGTCGGCAGGAATATTGCGTTGAGCATCCGCAGCGGCTGATGCATGTTCCTCCACATGTAGAAATCCGCGCCGCCCCAGCCGATGACGAGATACTTCGAATCAGGCGCAAAAGTGCGCAATTCAGGCGTCGCATCCGCAGACCGGATCGCGATGGACGTGTGCCAGCCGTTGCTGACGAGCCAGATCTTTGCGGGAGGTTTCCTCGCCGATTTTCGGCGCTGGCGTTCGACGCGCGCATCCATGGAACAGCCGCTCGAAAAGACCACCACTAGCGCAATAAGAGAGAAAAGAAAGCGACGGACAAACATCACAGGTTCCTTAATCCGAAACAGCACACGGGTTCAAGGTCGACAGAGTGGATGACGAAAAAAGAATACACCCGGAGCCGCCAAGCACGGCTGGAGTTCTGGGGATGGGAATCGTCTCGAGTCAAGCAACGGGTCACAATCCCGTGCGCGCGTAGATGGCGGGCATCGAGATTTTGAAGTCGAGTTGGGGAATCTCTAGAATCGCTGAGGGGTCAGTGAGGATGATTTTGTCCCACATGGAATTTGCCCGTCGGAAGATGGTCAGTTCGCATTTTTCCTGCGAGACGAGAATGTATGTGTGCAGGCTCGGGAGGCGCTCATAGGCGAGTCGTTTCTCCCTGCGGTCGGTCTGTTCGGTGCTTGGCGAGAGGACTTCAATGATGACGGAAGGGGTGTCGCAATAGAGTTTGTGTTGGCCTGCGGGATCGCAATTCACCATCACGTCGGGGAAGTAAAACCAGTCATCCCCCGCGTCGTGGATGTGGGCCTTCATATCGTTCATGAACGGCTCGCATTGTTTGCCGCGCAGGAGGGCGTGCAAGTCCGCGAAAATGTTTCCAGCGATGCGGTTATGCTCGGTGGTCGCACCGCCCATCATATGGACTTCGCCAGCGAGGTACTCGTAGCGGGCTTCTTGGTGAAGCTGCCACTCGAGGTAAGCCTCAGGGCTCATCCAGACTTCATTGATTCGTAATGCGCTCATGCTCTGCGGAGTTTGGCGCGATGCCGCTGGAGTGTCAAATCAAGGGAAAATGCAGCGGCTCCGCGATCGCAGCGTGAGCCTGTGCGCAGGATCGCCTTTATCTTAAACAAAAACGCCCGGGGCCGAAGCCCCGGGCGTTTGATTGTGATTGGTCGGAGCGCCTACTTCTTCTCGTGCGTGTGCGCGGCTCCGGCGGGGGCTCCGGTTCCGCTGGCGGCGAGGGCGGCGTCCACGTCTTTCGTGACGATGAGTTTGCCCCACATCACGACGAAGTGGCCGGGCATGGTGCAGACGTATTCGTATTCGCCTTCGGTCGTTGGCGCGGTGACTTTGATCGTCTCTTTCTGTCCGGCCTCGATGACTTTGGTCGCGCCGAAGATTTCTTTTTCCCAATCCTTCGGGATGTAGCCCCGTCCCTGTTTGTCGAGCTTGTCGGGCGTCATTGTGCTGGCGGCGGTGCCGATTTTCTCGTGCTGACCGGGTTTTACGATGACGAGGTTGTGCGGCATGGTGTCGTTATTTTCGAGGATGATCTCGAAGGGCTTGCCGGCCTCGACGACGATGCGTGTATTGTCGTAGCGCATTTGCTCGTGGACGGTGTGGATGACGAAAACCGGCACGCCGAGCGAGCGGATTTCCTTGCGGAGACGCGTGGCGTCGGCAGGCGCGAGCAGGCCGGCGAGTTCGGTCGCGGCGGCGGCGTTTTCGATGTAATCCTGCTTGGTTCGGTCGCCAGCAGGGACGGTCTTGGCCCAGGTGATTACGGATTCAGCCACGGCTCCGGCGGCGTCCTTGTTCCAGCTCGTGCGCGGGAGTTGCATGATGGCGCGGGCTGCGGCGGTCCGGTCCTGGCCGGTGCGGAGCGCGTTGGCGAGGACGGTGAAGTTTGCGGCGGCGTTTTCCGCGCCCATGAGCGGCATCGCTTTGAATGCGGACGCGCGGGTGGTTCCGTCGGCGATGACTGCTGCAAGCAGCGGTTGGAATTTCGCGCGAAGCGGCGGGTTGGCGATCAGCGCCAGCGAGTCGAGCACGCGGTTCTTTGCGGCTGCGTCGGTCGCGGAATTCCACACTGCGGTCGGCGCGTCATCGGCGGTGATGAGCGAGGCGTAAATCGCACGCCCGACTCCGCCGGACGGGTTGTTCTTCAGCGCGGCTTCGAGCGCAGGGCGTGCGGCCTTGAGCTCTGCGGCACTTGCGGCGACGAGCAGTTTGCCGAGTTCGTCGGCGCTGGCGGCTCCGCGGGAGAGGGCGGCGACGGCTTCGACGGCTTTGCTCGTGCCTTTGAGTTTCGCGAGCTTGGTGAGCGCCTGGTCGCGCTTTGTGGCTTCGGTGCCTTTGCGATCGATGCGGGCGAGAAGCACGGGCTCCAGGTCCGGCGCGCCGTTCAGCGCTTTGTCATCCATCTTGCTGATGTAGGCTGCGACGATGGCGGGATCTTTCGGGAAGTAAGGCTCCTTGGTCAGCGTGTTGAGCTGTTTGAGCGTCTCTTTAAATGTGTAGTCGAGGTAGTAGTCCGTGTCTTTCGTGAGGATGGAATACGCCACTTCCAGCGCGGCGGTCACATCGGCTCCCTTGAAGAAGCTCGCTGCGCGCACTGCATGCAGGCGGACGCGCGGATCTTCGTCCACGGCCGCCTTCTTGAGAAGGTCCAGCGCGCCGGGGACGCGGTCGCGCCAGTAGCCGAGAACGCGCACCGCAGCAGCGCGGGCGCGGGCGTCCGTGGAGGCGAGGACTTGCTTGAGCAGTTCCGCATCCACGACGTTGTTCCATTGGTGGACCCACAGTGCTTCGAGCAAATGATGCGCGTATTCTTTGTCGCCTTTATCCAGTGCCGCCGCCCACTTTTTCGTGGCCGCAGCGACCTTCTTTCCATCGTGTTTGCTCAGCTCGACTTTCGCGAGGATGCGGGCGTCGTCTTCGTGGACTTTGAGCACTTCGAGAAGCGCTTCGATGGGTTGTCCGTCGATCTTCGGTGCCTTCAAAAGCGGGCGTCCTTCATACGTGACGCGATAGACGCGGCCATGCTGATGGTCGCGATTTGGGTCGCGCAGATGGTGCTGCAAATGCCCGATGATCGTCTGCGCCCAATCGCCAAAATACAGCGCGCCATCCGGTCCCGTCGCGACGCTGATCGGGCGGAAAGTCGGCAGTTCCGCAGGGTCGCCGGAAACGATGTGCTCGACGGTCTCGCCTTTGATTCCCGAGCCGTCCTGCTTCACGTTTACGCGGGTGATGGCCTGTAAACCGATGACGTTCAAATTCAGAAAATTGCCCTGCCAGTCATCCGGGAAGTGGCTCGACGAAAGGAATCCCGTCGCCGGGCACGGGCGCGATGGGCGGCTCCAAAACTCTTTGTAGCCGCTGTGCTTGCCGTTTTCGAGATACCCGGAAAACGCGGCGTCGAAGTAGTTCGCATTGCCCGTCGCGTCTGTGATTACGCCATTTCCCCAGCGGTCCCACGCCTTGCCGTGCGGGTTCGCGTATCCGTATGGCGCGTATTGCTCGAACTTCCCGCTCGTCAGTTCGTAGCGCCAGATGATGCCGTCGCTGTGGCGCTTTGGCCCCGCCGCAGTCTCCACTTGTGTGCGGTGAAAAACACCGTCGCTGAGATACGTCGCGCCGTCCGGGCTGAGGTTCATCGCGTTTGTCGTGTGATGCGAATCCGCGCTGTCCATGCCCATCAGCACGCGTTCCTTCCAGTCCGCTTTTCCGTCGCCGTTCGTATCGCGCACGAACCACAAATCGGGAGCCTGCATGAGCAGCACGCCGTCTTTGTGAAAAGTGAAGCCGGTGGGCGAATTCAGCCCGTCGATAAAGGTAGTGGACTTATCCGCTTTGCCGTCTGCGTCCGTGTCTTCGAGGACGATGAGTTTGTCCATCTTCGTCGCCGTGGGCCACGCGCCGGGATACGTCGTCCACGCCGCGACCCACAGTCGGCCCTTCGCGTCGAAGGCCATCTGCACAGGGTTCACGAGGTCCGGGAATTCTTTCTCGTCGGCAAAAAGATTCACCTTCAGTCCTTTCGCGGACTTCATTCTCTCCAGCGTATCGGCGGGCGAAGGGTAGCTCCACGAGCCATCCGGTTTGTCGCCGGGCTTGTTCGTTTCTACTTTGAGAACGGGCGGCAGATTATCGTCTTTCACCACGAGGTCGCCGCCTTTCGCGATGGCCCATACGCGCTTGTCGCGGTTCGCAGTCATCACGTCGCGCTGTTGGAGTTCCTGCTGCATCACTTCGTTATTCACGTAGGCGCGGCCTTCCTTGCCGTCCTTGTCTTTCGCCTTGTAGCTCATGCGCGAGCGACCGCCGTAAACGTTGTATCCATCGACGGTGCGGTAGCGCTGGTGCCACTGCCAATTCTTCTCCACGACCGCCGCGTTCAGCTTTGCATTTGCCGCCGGAGCGTCCTCGCTGAAGAGCTGTTTGAAAGCGAGCGTCGCCAGCGCTTTCTCGCCGTCGTGCGTGAGATGGAGCCCGTTTGCCGTCAGCGATTTTCCACTCGCCGCGGCGTCTTTATAGAGCTGCTGCGAAGGAGTGTAGAGGTCCACAAACTGCACGCCATTCGCCTTCGCGACATCCGCCATCGCGGCGACGTAGTTCTGCAGGCGCTCGTTGATTTCCTTCGGGTCCGGGAAGTTCGCATCTTGGTGCCGCTCGGCTGCGATGGGCGAAAAGAGCACGATCTTCGGCGCACCTTTGCCGCCGTGATTCTGCTTCGCCTGGTCCTTGATGAACTTCTCCAGATTCTCCTTAAACTTCGCCACGCCCTCGTATCCGGCAAACGATTCGTTGAACCCGTAGAACGCAAAAATCACATCCGTCGCCGTCCACGTCAGCCACGCATCGCGCGAGCCGAACTCCTCCGAGCGGTGCCATGTATTCACCTCGTCCGTGGCCACGGCGAGATTGCGGAAAACGAGATCCTTGTCGGCAAATTTCTGCGCGATCAGTGTCTCCAGCCAGCCGGAGTGCTGCATCCGGTCCGCGAGAGCGTTGCCGAGGAAAGTGACGTGGGTATTCTTCGCCAGTTCGAGCTTCTGCGCTTGAGCGACGGAAGCACATGCGGCGATGAGGGCGATTGGTGCGAATGTTCGTAGGTTCATGGATTAAAAAAAGAAGCGTTTTGTGTGGCGGGAGAACCCGCGGCGAGCGAGAGCGTTAGTCGGGAAATATGTTTCGAATTGTCATTACCATAGAGTTTTTGGGTGCTATCACCTGACTGCGAAACCCACCATCACGATGATTGCATCGCTGACAGGTTTCCCTCATACCCGCCGCTCCATGAAATTCCTGCGCCGCCTCCTTTTTGCCGTAATCTTATCAACGACCTGCGTGCGTGCAGGCCTCGCCGCTTACATCGCAAAGCCGGAGCCGGCGGGAAAGTGGACTCTCGTCTCAAAGACCGAGCTTGCCGCGTGCGAGATTACTACATTGAAGCTCACATCGCAGGTCTGGCAGGGAATCGCCTGGGAGCACGACCTCGTCATCTTCCGCCCGAAGGAGTGTGACATCCGGGACAAGATGTACCTTTTAAACAGCGGCGGCACGATGAAGCCGCAAGGGCTGCCTTACGGCATTACGCTTGCCTCCATGATGAAGGCACCAGTCGCACTTCTCATGGGCATCCCCAATCAGCCGCTATTCGATGGCAAAAAGGAAGACGACCTCATCGCAGAGACATTCGTGCGTTATCTCGATACCAAGGACGAAGAATGGCCGCTCCTTTTCCCGATGGTGAAGAGCCTCGTCAAATCGATGGACGCCATTCAGGAATTCACCGCCAAAGAATGGCCGAAACAGGTGGACCAGTTTGTCGTCGGCGGTGCCAGCAAACGCGGATGGACGACCTGGCTCACCGCTGCATCCGACACCCGCGTCATGGCCATCACACCGATGGTCATCGACATCTTGAAAATGCCGGAGCAACTCGCACGGCAGGTCGCCTGCTTCGGCGGCCCCAGCGAACAAATCCGGCCGTATGTTGCCCGCAACCTCATACCGATGCCAGATACCGCCGCCGCCAAACGTCTGTGGGGAATGGTGGATCCGTGGACCTATCGCGCGAAATATACTCTCCCAAAACTCATCGTTCTCGGAAACAACGACCGCTACTGGGCTCCCGATGCGCTCAACCTTTATTGGGGCGATCTTCCGGGTGCAAAATGGATCAGCTACACGCCCAATGCCGGGCACAACCTCACCACGACGACGCTCGACGGGACAAAAGGAAACCCGATGCGCTCGGTGAACGCTACCGCCGCATTCACCCGCCATATCATGACAGGACGGCCCATGCCTGAACTCACATGGAAGCACGACGACGCCGGCGAGACGCTGCGCCTCACCGTCACTGCAAAGCCAGCCCCGAGTGCCATTCACGTCTGGCGCTGCGCTGCCCCCACAAAGGACCTTCGCGAAGCGCGGTGGGTATCGCGAATCGTCGAAGCAAAAGACGGCGTGGTGGAAATCATCGAGTCCAGGCCCGCCACCGGAGTGATGTCTTTTTACGCGGACTGCGACTACGATATCGACGGACTTCCGTTTGCGCTCTGCACACAACTCCGGATGGCCGAGGCGAAGTAAGCCGCTCGGTTTCTTGGGGCTCGACATGGATACCCTCCGCCGCGTCTCATTTCCGCAATTCGACATGAAGCTGCATATTCCTACCGCCGATATTTTCATCCCCGACGGACGGCCTTTGGCCGACGCGCTGGGCCGCGTCACGCACCTCGCAGTGGGCGCGCATCAGGACGACTTGGAATTCATGGCGTTTCGCGGGATCATCGAATGTTTCCACAGCGCGACCGACTGGTTTGGTGGCGTCACTTGCACGAACGGAGCCGGGAGCTCGAGAGTGGGAAACTACGCGCCCTTTACCGATGACGAAATGATGGCTGTCCGTCGCGATGAGCAAAAGCAGGCCGCAATCGTCGGACGCTACAGCGCGATGCTCCAGCTCGACTACCCCAGCAGCATCGCCAAGAATCCTGCCGATACGCGTCTTCGGGAAGATCTGCGCGCCATTCTAGAGGCCTCGAAACCGCGCGTGGTCTATACGCACAACCCCGCCGACAAACACGACACGCACATCGCCGTAGTGGTTCCACTCATTCAGGCAATCCGCGATTTGCCGCGCAATGAGCGCCCCGCAATCGTGCATGGATGCGAAGTATGGCGCGACCTCGACTGGCTGCCTGACAATGAGAAGGTGGTCCACGATGTGAGCGGCTACGACAATCTCGCCGCCGCCGTAAACGGAATCTTCGACAGCCAGATCGCCGGCGGAAAACGCTACGATCTCGCAGTCCTTGGCCGCCGCCGGGCCAATGCCACATTTTTCTCCAGCCACACAACGGACTCCAGCGACGCGCTCGCTTTCGCCATGGATCTGTCGCCGCTCGCACACGACGATTCACTCGACATCATCGAATACGTCACCGGAGCGATCGACCGATTCCGGGCCGACGTCACAGCGAAGCTGCGTGCGCGAATCGGGTAAACTATTTCCCTGGTAGCGGAAGCGGGCCGGAAGCCTGCACGGTGCTTGCCGTGGTCACTCCCTGCTCGTTTGAATCGAGGCCGGCGTTCGCACCCTCGGGAACAGTGTCTGATCCTTCGATCCAAAAAATGGCGTCCGAGTAAACATCCGACTTGGTCCCCGCCTTCGTCGTTGGCTGTTTCGCAGCGCGCTCCTCCATATCGGCGGGAATAACGCCGTCGCGCCGGATAGCGTGACCCCCGGCATAGTCGCTCCAATAGTTGGTCGCGAATGCCACGGCACGATCCTGGGCGCTCTCGTCGAACATGAATAGGAAACCGTATTGCGTCTTCGGCTTCAGTTTCACCCGATCGACGGCGCGGAAATTCAGCACGACAAGCTGGCTGGGCTTCAGAAATGCAGGCATCTGGCCCGAGCGCGCAAGCCCGATGGAAGTGTAGGCCTCGCCCTCGATGAAATCATCCACCCGCGGGTCGTCGCACCAGTCCGCAACCTTGCCGGTTTTCGTTCCGTTGTCATTCACCACGGCATTCCCGGAAACTTCGAACAACTGCACCGAAACGCGCGCTCCAAAAACGCTTGGCGCGATCGGCTGGGTCCCAAGTTTAAGCGTGATGCTATCGAGGTAAAATCCCTCATCCCCCGTCGTAAACGTCTGACCGAAATCACGGTCGGTTTCGCCTTCCGCCTTGTTCGACTTGAAGCGCACGCTTGTTGACGACGTCTGCCCTTTTACCGGCTTCGAGATTTTCACGGCTCCGCCTTCGGGCTCGCTGCCTGTCAATGTCACGACGAGATCAGCCGATGAGGATGCGGCAAATATAAGCCCCGAGAGAACGGACGTAAGAATCAATTTCATCCTGCCTAAAGTTGCAAATGCTGTGCCGGATATCCGGAATTATTCGCCCTTCACCAGCCGGGCGCGAACTGTTTCTCCATCAAGGTCGTCACACTCGACAAGCTTGTCGCGCGACTTCTCGCCCGAAACAATCCGGACACATCTGGATGGAACGTCGAGTTCCTCCGCGAGGAATTCCAACAAGGCGGCATTCGCCTTTCCGTCGGTCGCGGGCGAATGGATTTTGATTTTGATCGCATCACCGTGGATCCCGACCACTTCGGTGCGCCGCGCGTTCGGCACGATGCGCAGGACGATGCGTGCCATTAATACTCTCCCCTCATCGCCGCAGGATCTCCCGCACCCGTGGCAGCGCGCGCTGGAACGCGTCGTGGAGCTCAGGGATATCGGGCATCCTCACATTCGCGAATGCAGGCTCCATCTGCTCCAGCGTGATTCCGTCGTGCTGCACGAGAAACTCCACATCCTCCATGTCCTGCGAATCATCACCGCGCATCATTTTGGTGAGGATCAAATCCACCGTGTGCGGCCGGAAAAGCTTCAACCAGCGGGTCGCCGGACGCGATACCGGCAGGATGAATTGTTCCCAATCCGGCCGAAGAAACACCTGATCCTCCTGAAAAAGATGGGTGATGTAGAGGCCCTTCGGTTCAAGCTTTAGATTCGTCCGGTCAACGGCACTCCAAAACGGCTCGTCATTCACCAACTCCTCAAGCTGCGTCGTAAGGATGATTCCATCCACATCCTGCGTTGCATAGTACGCGGGCGGTGGATTTTCGAAACCCAAACACAGCGCACCCCTCCCGTAGATGACAAGCTTCACCAGGTGATCCAGTTCCGCGTCCAAAGTGAGGACGACCTCGGATGGGTTGTCCACAGTTGCGCTCATGCGGAAGATCGTGATGGCCGAATCCACTGCATCACAGTTTCCTTTCCCCGACGGGTAAACCCAGTCATTGCGACAAAGCGCGTGATGTGAGGAAGCAAATCCTGTCTCGCTTCGGGAAGGCATGGGAGATGCGCGAGCAGGGACTTCCAGAACGGATTCTCGGGCTCCACCCTCGCTCCGCACCGGGCGATATGAGCGAAAACTGCCTCGCAACGTTCGGCTCGGGCCAACTGCGCAAGCTTTTCCGGCGAATTGCCGTGCGTAGCCAAAACCGCCGCAGCCATACGCAGCCGCAGTTGTGAATACGGAAAACTCAGCGAAGCAAGCGCCCCCGCCAGCTCTTCGGCGGAAAGTGTATTCAGCCGATCGCAGTTTTGGCTCTCCGGCTCCTCCCGAACCACGGACGAATCACCGAGGCAATCGTAGTATCTCAAGCCCCGCTGAACCGCCAGTCGCTCGAAGTCCTCCGGCTTCGAAAGCCCCAGACGCCGCGCCTTCATAAGGAGCGGCGAGATGTGAGCCGTCGTGCCCAGTCGCTGTGCCAGCGTCTCGTTTTTCACAACTGGCATACTATCGAGACGCCCTGTCTTTGCAATGCCGCAAGAGGCGATCCGCCTTATTGGAAAGCCGTCGCCTTCACCACCGCCGAGTCGCCGAGGCCGAAGTGCGAAGGTTCATACATTTCCTCGACCTTGGTCGGTGGCGCGGTTGCGGAGCCGGCAGCGCGAACCCGGGCGACGTAGCGCATCCGGTATTTTCCGTTCGACCATGTGTCCGTGAAGTAAAGCACGCGATCGGTGCGGATTTCCCGGTGGCTCCACCATGCATTCGCAAGCTGGTCGCCTTGCGCGGCTGCGGTGCGGAACTCAGGGTTCACAGCCTCAAACGTCGCCGGCAACGGATCGTCGATCACCACGTATCGGCTCGCCTTGGGCACCGTGATGTCGATTGTCACGAGGACGCGATCGCCGACTCGCGGTTCACCGAGCGGCGCGAGCGTGGCGTCGTCGTTGATGAGCTGATAGGTCCGCTCGATTGCGTAACCGCGATCCTGCCGTTGAGTGACCAGCGTCTTTGGGCGCGATGAAACTGCGACTTGCGTGAAGACCATGCTCTTGCCGGGGTTCGAAAGCTGGAGCGGCGTCTTTCCGTTGAGCGGCATTTCTTTTTCAAAAAAGCCGCCTTTTGCAGGCAATGTGAACGCCGTATTTTCCGCGCCGTAGCCGACCGAGCCTTTCATTTCCTTCCGGTTCGCCTCGGTCTTTCGCACGTATTCGGCGAAGCCCATGAGCGCCCATACATTGCTCTGCGTGCTGCCCCAATGACCGCGCTGGCGAAGCGAAAGGAGCGAGTCGGCGATCTCATCAGCCGCAGCGGATTTCGCAGCAAGGCGGGTCCACGCGAGCAGGCGGATTCCCTGCGCGCGGGCGGTGCTGCCGAACCAATAATCGGGCTCCACGGCCTTGTCCTGCATCCGCATGAGGGAATCGGCAGTCTTCTGCGGGCCTTTGCTTTCGAGGATTGCGAGGGCGAGGATTGCGCGACTTTCTTGCGTAAGGATATCGCGCTTTTTGCTTAGAACCTCATGATATGCAGACTCCGCCCGGCCCATGAGCGCGAGCGTATAGGCGGCGAAGACCCGCTCCGAGAGTTGCCATTTATCATTGGAATCAGCGGCGCCGCGGAGCGCTTTGCTCAGGTAGTCGCCGAGTTTTTTCACGGCCGGCTCCGGCACTGAGAACCCAGCCTTCGATGCCATGACTAGCCCCATCCCGCCGTATGCACTGGCCCATTGTCCGCTGCGCGCGCCGGGCCAGTAACCGAGGCCGCCGTCGCCATTTTGCATCGAAAGAATTCGCGCGACGGCCTTGTCCACCAAGTCGGTGATTTGCTCTTCGCTGCGTCCCATGCCGGGGAGCATCGGCCGGAATTCGCGGAGCGAGATCCATGGCAACATTCCGGACGTGGTTTGCTCGATGCAGCCGTAAGGATAATGCAGCAACTCATGGACGCCTTCCGAGAGCTCGAAGATGCGCGAATTCGAGAATCGCACACGGACGATGCCGGCACCTTCGAGCAGCGCCGGGTCAGCTTTGCCGAGCAGTTCGGCGTTCCCTTCGCTGCGGTCCGTGAGCACTTCGCCGAGGACTGGCGTCGGCCAGGTTACGTTGAGCTTCGATTCCGTGGAGTCGCGGAACACCCCCGCTGCGCTGGTGAAATTGACGGTCCATATCCACTTCGCCTCGCCGGGTTCCTTGAACTCCACGGGGAAATCGACCGCTATCGAGCCACCGGCGGGAAGCTTCACGGTGCGCTCGCTTTCCGCAGCGGTCGCGTGTTCGTCGAACAGCACGCCGACCTTTGCCTCGCCATCATCAGCCGTCGTGTTGTGCAGCACGGCCCGGACGGTCATCGCATCTCCCACATTTGCAAAGCGCGGGGTCGATGGTTCGATCATCACGGGTTTGTTGATCTCGAATGCGCTCTCCCCTTTTCCAAACTGATCTCGCAACGTCTGGGCGACCGCCATGAGCCGATAGCGCGTGAGCCCGTCGGGCGCTTTAAACGTCGTGTTCACGTTTCCGTCGGCATCGGTTTTCAGCGTGCCGTTCCAATACGCCGTGCCGAGAAAGTTGCGGCGGACATCGGCCTCGCCACCTTTGAGTCCGCCCTTCGCGGCACCGACGAGGTAGCCTTTGTTTTCAAACAACGCGCCCTCTGGATCGTCCGAGAGCATGTGCGAAAGCGTGATGCCCGTGGTGACATCGAGCCGCAGCATTTGCAGAAAATACGCGAGCACGTCCGGTGTCTGAAAGCCCATAAGACTCAGCACGCCTTCGTCCGACGCCCAGAGCGTGACTTCCGCGTTGCGCACCGGCTTACCGTCGTTATCGCGCACTTCGCAGACCACGGAGACTTCATCCCCCGGCCGGTAGGCGGGCTTTCCGGGCCGGATGTTTACGTACAACTTCGCATCGGGCCGGGCGATGGCGAGCTGCATGTAGCCGGCGCGAAACTCGGGCATCTTGAACTTGCGCGGACTGTCCTGCGCGCCGCGGACGATGATCACGGATACGAACACATTCGGCGCGTCGCCTTCCTCCACCGGGATGCGGATGCTCGGCGCGTTGCCCTCCAGCGTCGTGACGAAATGCCGCTTCACGTTCTCACGCTCCACGGTGACGAGCGCGCTGCCGCTGATGGGTGTTTTGATCAAAATCACCGCCTCCTCGCCGGGCCGGTATTCCTTTTTGTCCGGCACCAACTCAACCTGCGACTTGTTGCGGTAGTTCCAGGTGATCGCGTCTTTTCCCCACACGTGAACCGCCGTCGTCGTGATGACATTGCGGCCCGTTGCGTCGGTCGCGACTGCGGAGAGCAAGTAAAGCCCGGGCTTCGCGACGGTGAACGTGGTGTCCTTCTTTGTCGGGTCTGCGAGCACCCAATCACCAGCTTTCTCCGCGAGCGGTTGCGTGCGCAGCGTGACTTGGCTGACGAATTGCATCACCGGCTCGCTGCGGAAATTCTCCGCTTCATCGGCGTCTTCCACGCGGTTCGTCTGCCATTCGACGCGGGTCAGTTTGACTGTCGTCTCGATGGAGTCCTTCATCGGCTGGCCGTCGTTGCGGACCGCTATGACTTGCAGAGGCAGCGCATCGCCTTCGCGCAGAACTTCCGGCATCGAGCGAATGCCGAGGTAAAACTCCGAGCTGTGCATCGTGAACGTCTGCCGTTCCGCGATGGTCTGCTGATTGATATCGGTGACCTCCGCCGTAAGCCGCACAAAACGCGGCTGCGGGATCGCAGTGTTGAGCGGCACCTGCGCCGTAATCGTCGCCGTGCCACCATCGGCCAGCACGAATTTGCCCTGGTCGGAATACTCGTTTTTGCCCGCGAACTTCTCCCTCAAGCGCCAGTCATTGAGCGACTCGGTGAATTGAAAGTCCTCGAATCCATCCGGTGTAAATTTCTCATCTTCCGAGCGCAGGGACCACGCGACTTGGGCTTTTGCGAGCGGCTTGCCCATATAATACTTCGCAACGAGCGGGACGTTGAGCGGCGCGCCGAGCATCGGGTTTTTCGGCGTTGTGAGTTTCACTTCGAAGGCGTTTGGCTCGTACTCTTCGACCCGGAAATAGTGGCGCACTCCCGCCCATTCGTCATCGCCCTCGCCGTCTTCTCCCTCAAACAAAAGCTGTGCGCGGAAACCGCCCACGCCGTTCTTCGGCAGCTTCACATTTGCAGTCACGGAGCCCATGGCCGACAATGCGACTTTTTCGGAGAACACCTCGCGATTGTCGGGCGAGAAAACGCGCAACGTTCCCTTTTTCCCGGCGGGAATATGAGGCCGGTCCGGCGTATAGTCGCGGGCGATTGCCTTCAGGTGGACGGTCTCGCCGGGCTTGTACACAGGCCGGTCGCTGAACATCGTGCCGCGCATCTTGCCGCTTTCCTCGCCTCCGAAATCATAAATGTCTTCCTCGTCGCCCCACATGTTGATGCGGAATCGCCCGAACTCCATTTCGTGACGCTCGCCGCCAAACGGGACGAGTTGTTGATCATCGCCGGATGTGACGGCGAGCCACTCGGCATTCTCCACCTGCGGAAGGCGCGCCGTGCCATCCGCCGCCGAGGTCGCAGCCGCGAGCGATGCACCTTTTTCATCGAGCAATGCAAACTTTGCGCCTTGGATCGGCTTCCCGCTATTGAGCGAAAACGCCTGCGCAAATCCACCCACGCTGCCCTTCCAAATGACTCCGAGGTCCGTCACTTGCACGAGCGCTTGCGAGCCCACGCGCTTCACATTGGGCGCGGCCTTTGTGACTTGCTCGGCGGTGAGGAAAACGGTGCCGCTTTTTCCCGCCCCCAGAATCTCATCCCACTTCACGGGAATGATGAATTTCTCGTCGGTCTTCTGTTCGGGCGAAAAGTCTTTCTGCCACACAATCTCCCCGGGGATTGTCATATCATCGACGCGCTGAAGTGTTTCGTCTTCATCAACAATCTCATCGCGGTGATACTTGCGATAGGCGGTGAGTGCAGTCGCCGTTTGTTCACGTGGAACGAGTCGCGCCGTGATTTGAAAATGCGCCGTGTTGATTCCGAGCACCCGAAACTCACGGGTGCCTGTCCGCTGCTGATGCGTGGAGTATTCCTGAAAGTAGAGACGCGACTTCACCGGCGCGAAACTAAAGGCCTTTGTCCAGGCTTCCATTTTCTGTCCTTCGCCGGAAGTCAGCCCCCCGGCAACCGAGACCGTGTAATCTTTACCGAGCTCGAAATCCCCTTTCACCGTCACCGCCGCATCGCTCCACAGCGAGGATTCCATGGTGATCTTCATGTTCGGAGGCTCGGGAGCGACCTTCACCCACTGTGCGATGTTCTCCTGCTTGATGGCTTTCGCAAACGGCTTGGTGAAATCGAGCGTGAGCATCTTCCCGGAATTGATCAGATTCTCCGTCGTCACACGATCCACAGCGAACGGTTTCACCGTTCCAACTTTCACCTCATACGGAAGGCCGAACTTGTACCCGCCGGCCGAGGACGGGAGCCCGGCCGCTACGATGAGCGTCCATCCCTCGCCCGGAGGCAGTTCGGAAGCGGGTTGCACAATCACGTGATTTTTCTGCGTCGCGGCCAGCGCGGCTGCGAGCTCCTTGCCGTCGGTCGCAGTCTCGTGTGCGACGCGAAACGCATCTTCCCAGACCAGCGTAGTCCGGTCATCCGCGCGATACTCCGGGAATACCAGGTCGCCGCCGTTCTTCGGAACTGCCTGGCTCACTTTTGCTGCGACTTTGATAAGGTTGGGCCCGAGGAACCAAACGTGCCTTTCGATCGTCTTCGCGTCCACCGGCGCGCTGAAAAGAAGGCTGATCTTGGGCACCGGTGACGCGTTGTCGTGATTGATATACGGATTCGCCACCCAGCCTTTCACCCGGAAGGCAGGAGTCTGAAGCGTCTCGCGGAACGGTCCTTTTACCGCCTTGCCCGCCGCGTCTTTCAAATCGCCGCGCAGCCCGAGTTGAAAAGTGCCGCCCATCGCCGGAGCCTCGGTCGGTGTGAAGACGCCGCTTTGCGTGGAGATCCATTTCCATTTCCCTGCGACCTTCGGCTGCACGACGAGCGGCGAATCGCCCTGCTTGCCGACAGTATCCTCGGCGACCATCGGATCGGAGAAGCGCAGCTCGAATGCGGAGTCTGCCCGCCATATTCGGCCTTCGTGGATGAGTGTGACAGGACCCGCAAAAGCGGAGACGGCGAGGACGGAAAGAGCGGCGAGAGTTTTCATGGCTTTGCTAGATACGAGGACAGAGCGGGAATCTTTCAAAATTTCTTTCGAAATGCGAGAATCGTTTCGGGCTACCTTCCGTGGGCGTCTAATCAGGCCCCGTCCGGCGGATTGTCCCTGCGTTGAAACTCTCTCATATTTTTACGCTCGGATTTGGTATCGTCGCGGCGAACGCGCATGGGGCGGAGCCGTCGTTTGAGAAAGACGTTCAGCCGATTTTCAAAAAGCACTGCTGGCACTGCCACGGCGAGGAGCCGAAACTCCGCGGCGGCGTGGACCTGCGGCTGCGGCGCTTCATGGACAAGGAACTCGACGGCGGCGGACACGTCATCGTCGCAGGCGACCCCGCGAAGAGCGAACTGCTCGCGCTCGTGAAAAGCGGCGAGATGCCGGAGAAAGGCAGCAAGCTTACCCCGCAGGAAATCGCGACCATTGAGCAATGGATCACCGCTGGCGCAAAGACGCTGCGTCCCGAGCCTGCCGAGCTTCCGCCGGGACCGTTCATCACCGAGGAAGACCGCTCGTATTGGGCATTCCAGCCGATCGTGCGTCCCGCTGTGCCGGCGACTCCGGCCGAGGCGCGTGTGCGCACTCCGGTGGACGCGTTCCTTTTTTCCAGGCTCCAGCCAGCGGGACTTTCGTTCGCGCCGGATGCGGACCGCATCACGCGCATCCGACGCGTTTGGCTCGACCTTCTCGGCATCCCTCCGACGCCGGAGGAAGTCGATGCATTCGTCGCCGATACCGATCCCGCCGCGTATGAAAAGATGATCGACCGCGCGCTCGCGTCGCCGCTTTACGGCGAACGCTGGGGTCGCCATTGGCTCGACACCGCGGGCTACGCCGACACGAACGGCGGCACCGAGACCGACTCCCGCCGCGAGCACGCATGGCACTATCGCGACTATGTCGTGAAGGCGTTTAACGACGACAAACCTTGGACCGAATTCATCACCGAGCAACTCGCCGGCGACGAACTCGCTAAGCTCACCTACGAATCCACACGCGCCGGATTGCCCGATCGCTCGGCGATTCCGCTGCTCGCAGCGACAGGCTTTTTGCGCATGGCTCCCGACTCCACCGGCGATGGCGCGGACAACTCGCTCACGCGCAATCAAGTCGTCGCGGATACCGTCAATATCATCACGTCATCGCTGCTCGGAATGACCGTCGCCTGCGCGCAATGCCACGACCATCGCTACGACCCCATCACGCACACCGACTACCACCGGCTGCGCGCGATTCTCGAGCCCGCGCTCGATTGGAAAAGCTGGCAGAATCCCGCAGCCCGCCTCGTCTCACTCTACACGCCGGAAGAACGCGCCGCCGCCGAAGCCATCGAGGTCGAAGCCAAGAAAATCGAGGACGAAGCGCGGGCGCTGCGCGAGAAACACAAAGATCGGATCTTCGAAGCGCGCCTCGCAAAACTCCCCGAGCCCGAGCGCCAGCAATACCGCGACGCACGCGCCGCGAAGGGCGACAAACGCACGCCCGCGCAAACGCAGCTTTTCAAAGACAAACCCGAGCTGAACATCGACGCGGGCTCGCTCGATTTGTTCGACCCCGCCGCGGACAAAGAAGTGAAAGCGGTGAAGGAAAAGGCGAATCAGCACCGCGCGAAAAAGCCCGCCGAGCAGTTCCTCGCCGGACTTCTCGAACGCACCACGCCGCCGCCGCCCACGTTCCTTTTCCATCGCGGCGACCACGA
>JAYUSJ010000036.1:0-8066 GCA_043755735.1 Verrucomicrobiaceae bacterium
GACCGCCACCCTGCACTCTGCCGTAGTGGAACTGGTCGCTCTCAAGGGCGCTAAAATCCAATACGTCACTGTGCAAAACTGGTCGTCCAACGTTTTTAATCTCGTCACCAAACGCGGCATCGCCATGGAAAACGCAGAGGTGCGCTGGATCGATTGCAACATCGGTTCGCGTCTCACAATGAAATATCCCGGCGTCGTCCTCAAAGGCCGCAAGGCCCGCGGGGAGGTCATCTCCATCGCCCTCGCAGGCGACGGGCAGCATCAGGACACTGGTGCAAAAATGATCCATGCAGCCGACGAAACCACATCCAACATCGTCAGCAAAAGCATCAGCCTCGGCAGCGGACGCTCGACGTATCGCGGACTTGTCCACATCCCGAAGCACCTCAAAGGATGCAAGAACAACACCGAGTGCGACGCACTTCTGATCAACCCGACTTCGCGCACCGACACGTATCCCGCAATCACCGTTCGCGGCACCGGCAATTCATCGCAACATGAAGCCAGCGTCTCGCAAATTTCAGCGGAGCAGATCTTCTACATGATGTCGCGCGGCCTCACTGAAGCACAGGCAATGAGCCTCTCGGTGAATGGGTTCGTCAACGACCTCGTGCGACAGTTCCCGATGGAATACAGCGTGGAACTAAAGCGCCTGATCGACATGGAAATGGAAGGGAGCGTCGGTTAAATGAGCGTTCTCGAAGAGATTGAACCACCAGTAAACGACTCTGTGAATTCCACCGGCCCCGACTTCTCCAATCACCCCGAATCCTTTCGCGCCACCCAGCAGGCGGCGTGGGATAAATTCCAATCGCTGCCCATGCCAAAGCGCACCGACGAAGCCTATCGCTTCGCCGATGTGAAGGCGCTCGACATCTCGCGATTTGGCCGCGCGGAGCCCGTGAGCGACGCCACGCAGGCCATGCTTGTGAAATTGAGCATCGGACTCGAAGAGACGAGCGGGCAGATGACGTTTGCAAATGATCGGCTGCTCTCGCGGCACTTCCACGGCGACGCTCTCAGCTCAAAAGGCGTGCTCTGGCTTCCGCTCGATCAAGCCATCGCCGAACACGGAGACCTCGTCGCGAAGCATTTCATGCGCGAAGACGCCAGGATTGGTTCCGGGAAATTTGCCGCACTCCACGCATCGCAAGTGCGCGGCGGAATGTTCCTCTACGTCCCGCGCGGTGTTGAAATCGCCCTGCCCGTCGAGACGTATCACTGGCTCAGCGGCGAAAACGCCAGCCTGTTTCCCCACACACTCATCGTTGCCGAGGAGCATGCAAAAGTGACCGTCGTGGATTACTTCGCAAACGCATCGGAATGCCCCGGTTTCGTCTGTGGAATCAACGACATCTCCACCGCCGCCGGCGCTAAAGTCACCTACGTCGCAGTGCAGGAATGGAATCGCAACACACTCGCGATCCACATGAACAATACGATCGTCGCACGCGACGCGAGCGTCCTCGCGCTGCGGCTGAATCTCGGCGGAAAGCTTGTCCGCGACGAATCCATTTCGCGCCTGCGTGGCCCCGGCGGACGGAGCGACATGCTCAGCGTCTCGGCGGCGGAAGGCGATCAGCTTTTCGATCAACGCACCCTGCAAATCCACGAAGCGCCCAACGCGACAAGCGACCTGCTCTACAAGAACGCGCTCAACGACGCTGCACGCACGATTTTCACCGGCCTCATTCGGGTCGATAAAGGTGCGCACAAAACCGACGCCTACCAGAAGGTGCGCAATCTCGTCCTCAGCGAAGAAGCGGAAGCCAACAGCGCGCCCGGCCTCGAAATTGAGGCCGACGACGTCCGCTGCACCCACGGTGCAACAAGCGGAGCGCTCGACGAAGAAGAGATTTTCTACTTCCAAAGCCGCGGAATCCCCCGCCGCGTCGCGCAGCAACTCGTGACATTCGGCTTCCTCAGCGAAGTCTTCGAGCGAATCCCGGATGCAGCCCTCGCCGCGCATTTGTGCGAGCTACTGCACGGCAAACTCGGATAACGAAGCTTAGGTCCCTAGAAACAAACACCGACCCGGGGTGATCGTGCAGAGAGATGAGAGTCCCGTAATTTTCGTGGCAGAACGACCGGCAAACAATTCGCCGTCTTCATTTCCCGGCGATTGCAGTAGTTCCGAAGCTCGTGCAGTCCTCAAAATACAAACGGACTCCCTTCACTGAGCACTTGCACGCGGTCGGTGAGGCCGTGGCGGCGGGCACAGGAGATGAGGCGGCGGAGCGGTTCGTCGAGGGGCTCGTAGCTGAGGCGGAAGGTGCCGTAGTGCATGGGGACCATCACTTTCGCCCCAAGGTCCGTGACGGCCTGGATGGCTTGCTCGGGGTTCATGTGGACTTCGCGTCCGCTCGGCGGGTCGTAGGCGCCGATGGGGAGAAGTGCGACGTCGATGTCGAAGCGGCGCCCGATTTCTTTGAAGCCGGGGAAATACGCGGTGTCGCCGCAGTGATACACCGTTTTTCCGCCGCCCTGAATGACGAACCCGCCAAAGCCGCGATGCGTGTCGTGCAGCACTCGCGCGCCCCAATGATGGCAGGGCGTGAGCGTGATTTTGAGCGGGCCGAGCTTGAACGTCTCCCAGTATCCAAGCTCGTGAACGCTGCGGTAGCCAAGGTCGTGGACGAGGTTGCCGACTTCAAACGGGACGACGATGGGCTGGTCGGAGGCGACTTTGCGCAAGGTGCGGCGGTCGAGGTGATCGAAGTGCGCGTGGGTGACCATGACGAGGTCGATGTCCGGCAGGTCGGCGATGTTGAGGCCGGGGTGCTTCATCCGCTTGATGACTTTGAGCCACTTGGCCCAGTTGGGATCGACGAGGAGATTGTGGTTTGGGAACTGGATGAGGAAGGAGGCGTGGCCAATCCAAGTCACGCCGACCTGGCCCTTGTGCAAGAAGGGGAAAACGGGCGCCGCCTCGCTGCCGACGCGCGGTTTGAAGATCGAAGGCAGCCAGACTTGCGCGACGAAGCTGCGCTTTCCCCAGCCTTTCTTCGGCTTGAGCCCGACATGGGCCGCTTCCTCGGAATGCCCGCCGTTCACCGCCTTTTCGATGACGGCTTTTGTTTTGCGTTTTTTTGGAGTCACGGGAGTAGCGCAGTTCGCATGGCGACCTTAGTTGAAGGAGACATCGTCGCGATGGCTGTGCCAGAAGCGAAGCACATAGATGGTCCTTTGCGGCTCCGTCCAGTAGTCATCAATCGCGTGGAGGTCGCGGACTGCGGTCTCGGTGATGATTACCGAGTATTTCGTGTCGTCCATTTTTCGCGCATGGCGAGGGTCACCTCGTTCGGCGTATGAACCCGCCCGGCGCGGATGTCATCCTCGGCGGCGGCGAGCGAGCGAACCAGCGCGATTTCGTCGTGCAACTCCCTCCATCGCGGCGACTCATCCGGCAGTTCGGCGAGCCATCCAAGTGTTTCTTGCTTCAGATTCATGCGGTCAGTTTAGTTCAAGGTTTCAGGGTACTCACGCGCAAAAATGATTACATTTCGCGGGCCCAATCGGGCCGCTGGCGGAGGTGGTATAGCATTTCGCCAGCCTTGGGGACGTAGAGGACGCCCTCGTCCTCGCGGTCGGCATACGACGCGGGGTCGATGCTGCGCCAGTCGCGCCAGCCGAGATTGATGGCCGCGCATTCTTCCGGCGGGATGCCGGTGGCGAGCGTCACTTTCACGCGGCAATGCTCCACGCCATCCCGCATCTCGCCGATGCCGCGGACATGCGTGCTGTGCGCGATGACGCCGCGAGGCACTCCGGCAAACCGCTCAAGCTGCGAGGTGAAATAGTCGCGGCAATGGTAGCCGATCTCGCGAATGAATTTCCCATGCGTGATGGAGAGCTCGTGAATGTGCGGCGCGTAGATGATGAGCTCACCGCCATCGGCGACGACGGGCTCCAGTTTATACATGCACTTCCCGCCCACCCACAGCTCATCATACATTTTTGGCGCGCATGAGAGGACGGTGTGAAACGGACGCTCTTTATACGTGATGTGGACCTTCCGCGACAAATCGCTGGCGGCATCCCACGCATCGACAGGCCCGCCGAAGAAGAGACCCGCGAGTTCGTTCGTGCCCGGCTGCACGACCATGCAAAAGCAGCGCTTCGGCACCGGCACGAGCGACGCGGCCTTGTCCACCACCTTGCGCACCGGCGTCCATTTGTTGCCGATGATCATCGGGTTCGTCACGAGCGCGCCGAGCCAATGGAAATAATTGAGCACAGTCGGGCCGCTCACGCCGGGGAAGAGATACTTGCACCCGCCGCTAAAGCCCACGACTTCGTGAGGGAAAACCGGCCCGACAATCATCAGCTCGTCGTAGTCGAAAACGCGCGCGTTGATCTCCACAGGGACCTCCTCGGCGAGCAGCCCGCCCGTCAGTTCCAGACTCTTCTCTTTCGTGATGCGCCCGATTTCGCGCAGCGCCGTGACGTCTTCCCACGCGTGGTTGTGAAACTGGACGTTCGCGTAAGTCGTGCGGCGTTCGTCGAGCGTGAGTTCCAGCCGCTCGCAAATCGCCTCCTCGCTCATCGGCTGATGCGTGCCCAGCGCGATCATCACGTCGAGCGCCGCTGTCGCGTCGCCAATTCTCGCATGGATGGCTTTAAAGAGAACTCCGAGCGGGCACGTGCGGGTGCCATCCGGCACGATGAGTAGAACGCGCTTTCCCCGCCAGTCTTCCGGAGACAAAGCCCGGCCCACGAGGTTCTGAATGTTTTCGAGGGAAAGTAGCTGGCCGTTTTCAGCGGCAAGTGAATGCGTCATACCGTAACTAAACCACGCACCCCGCAGGTGGCGCCATGCAATTTTATGTCAGAAACGCTCCCCTGCCCGCCTATTGAGCACCGGCGTCCGTCCGATTGCGGGCGCGCTGACAGGCCGTGTCGCCACCTTCATCTGCGATGCGGACTTTCGGAAGAATCATGACAGCCCAAATCGTCGCGGCGATCATCCAGACGTAAGCGGCCCAGTTCATCCCCGAGGGACGGGTCTCCGTGAGGAAATCAGCACCAGCGCGCATCACGGTGCTGGCGATGATGAGGAATGCGACGATGCGCAACGAAGGCAGTCGCGTGTCGAACATCGCCTCATTTCCCGAATGCCCCAGCACCACTCGCGTGGCCACGGTGAAAGTCACGAGACTGAATCCGCCGATGAAAATCACGTGCAGGCCGGCGACCCGCTGTCCGGGCCAGAAAAGCGGGAAAATCAGACCGACGAGCAGCGCAAGCATCGCGAGATTCACGGCGAGAGGCACCGTTTTTCCCGGCTTTGGAGTCCGATGAATCGGCACCATCACCAAGACATACGCCAGCGCCACACAGCCACGCAGGATCGCGGCGGCGTTGATTGTTGCGTAGGCAGCTTCGAGCCAATAGCTCCCGAGAAACACGAAACCGAGCCCGAGTGAAAACGCGGCGCGTCTCCGCCATGCGGGTGAAGCAATGCGCTCTTCCGCCATGGGAACCAAGTCCGGCAGGCTAAGAAAACGCGGAATCAAGAACGAACCGACACCAAGAATCAGCAACAGCGCAAATGCCTGATTCAGCCAAAGTCCGCCCAGCAACATCGTGCTGCCGGACACCCATCCCTGTGTGCCGGCGAGCCAAAGCGCGGTGCCGCTCAGCCCCGCAAAATAGCCGAGCCCCACAAACACAAAACCGGGCGGCGGTAATTCCGCCCTGCGACGAACCCGACTGATCAGCAGCGCGGCAAAAAGAAACAGCTCCGCGATAAACAGCGCGTCGCCCGCGAAATCTTTGCGCGCGATGTGCAGCCCGGAGACCGTCATGTGAAGCACAACCAGCGTCCACACTTCCCTCGCCCGGAGCGCCGGCGCGGAGAGAAGGCGCGGCATCGCGGTCCCTAAGAATCCAATCACGAAACCCGCGAGGAATCCGTGAATCATCAAGCGACCATGCATAATTCCGGGGTAGAGTTTGTGCATCCCCGTAAAGAACAGGGGCCAAAGGGAAACGCCGGAAATGCCCAACAGCGTGGCGAGCGGGAAGAAGACGCGAAAGGGTTCCGCCGGGCAGAGCGAAAGCCAAGACGGACGGTGGTTGCTCATAAAAGGTCTTCGGCTTCGGTGGCGGCGGCGCTGGAAAACACGATCTCAAAATCGTCATCTGCACGACGCGTGACGACCGCAGTGAACCCTTGTGTGGAGAGCATGTTGATGAGCGGGCGCGGCTCAAACGGGGCGATCAGCCGGAACGTGTCGCCGTCGCGAAGATGGCCCACGGCGTCCATGATCCGGCGGAACGGCTCGCGTCCTTCGCGGATGTCTTCGCGCACGTCGAGCGTGACGGTCGTGGGTTCCATGTTCAGCGTTTGGCGTTCTTCGCTGCTTTGGTCACGGCGCCCACGAGCGCTATCGGAGCGGCATTGAGACCCGGTTGTTGAAATGCGATTTCGCCTTCGGCGTTGAGCACCGTGATGACATTCGAATGCGCGAACTGCCCGCGCGCGTCTTGCGAGTAGTTGATGCCGAGCAACGCGGCGAGTTCGCGCACGTCGTCCTCTCCGCCGCGCAGGATGGTCCAGTTTGCGGTCGAGATTTTCTCTTTTTTTCGATAGGCGGCGAGCGCGGCAACCGTGTCGCGCTTCGTGTCGAATGACACGAGCAAGAAGTCCGTTTTTGCGCGCACTTCTGCGGGCAGCTTGGCTTCGAGAGTCTTCATGTCGTTCACGATAATCGGGCACGCGTATTCGCAAGTTGAAAAGAACATCGCCACGACTTGCGGACGTCCGCGCAGGACGGAAAGCGGGATGGTTTTCCCAACGTCCGAGGTCCATTTCGAGTCGAGTAGATAGAGCGATTTGTCCGTCGGCTTTCCGAGCGGCACCGCGGGCCGGCAGCATGGCGGCAGCTCCGCAGCGGGCGTCGCAGGCTCGGCGGCGAAGACGGATGCCGCGCACAGCAGAAGTGCGATGGTAATTGTTTTCATTTCGATGAGATGTCCTTGGCGCAGCGGAAGCCGAGGTTGTGGACTGTGTAGCTCGCTTTCAAGCTGCTGCGCATTCCAAATCGCATGAAGGCCGGATAGTTTCCGGTGTCCTTCGCGCCGAGCGAGCCGGCGCCGCAGAATAATGTGCGCTCCAATCCCGTGTCGCCGCGCGCATCGCCGGTCACGATGGCGCTGTTGAAATCGCTCGTCCACTCCCACACGAGCCCGTGCAGATCGCGCAGACCGTGAATGTTCGCCTTTCCGCTTCCGGCGGACGGAAGCACATCCGGCGTCGGCGTGCCGTACCATCGCGCGATGGCTTGCTGAAACTCCGGCTCTTTTGCTCCATCCGCATTCGCAAATCCGGCGCCTGCCGCAAACTCCCACTCCGCCGTGCTCGGCAACCGCTTCCCCTTCCACGCTGCGAAGGCTTTTGCGGCAAACCACGACACTTGCGTGACCGGTTGCGCCGCATCCGCTTTGCCGAGTTCGACATCTCCCGACCAGTGCGAAAGGTAGCGTTCATCGGCGAATAGACGCTTCACCTGCGAGCGTTGCCACTTTGGATTTTCGCGCACAAAGCCGAGGAACTCTCCATTCGTCACCGGACGCTCGTCGAGCTGAAAGGACGCAATCGCGATTTCTTTCGCATCCTTCTCGCCACGAAAAAGCGGGCGGTATTTTCCATCCGGCAGCGTCGCCATACCAAGCTCGCCGCCGTGGGCGAAAAGGCACACGGCGGCGAGGATGACTGTGATGAATCTCGATGACGCGGGGCGTAGCTCGACATTCCAATGTCGAGTCCCGGCGCACTCCGACGCGGGACGCGACCCTGATCGGGTGCGCTCACTCTCGACATTGGAATGTCGAGCTACGTCGAGCTTGCCGATTGCTTGCGCCCGCATCGTCATGGTCTATTGACCCGCGCTTTCGGCGTGGGCTTTTTTGACTTCTTCGACGGTCACGATGTCGCTGCTGTTTCCCCACGAATTGCGCACGTAGGTGAGCACGCTGGCGATTTGGTCGTCGTTGAGCATCGATGGCGGCATCACGCCGTTATACGCCTGCCCGTTCACGGTGATGGGGCCGCTCAGTCCCTT
>JAYUSJ010000037.1:0-8054 GCA_043755735.1 Verrucomicrobiaceae bacterium
CCACGAGCACTTCCTTGCCTCCAATGCCTTCGATGGTGAAGCACCGCGCGCCTGACACGACGATGGTCGAAAAGCCCGTGCCGCCCGGCACTTTCCACAGCACCTTGGGCGCGGCGTCCCATTTTGCCGCGATTTTATCCGGAGTGCTGCCATCGCCTGCGGGCCCGCGATATTGCGGCCAGTCGGTGGCTTGGACGGTAGTGAGAACGGCGAGTGAAAAGACGGTCGTAAGTTTCATCGCGCGCGGTCATAGGCAAATGGGCGCGGAATGTCAAAGCGGGCGTTGGCCGTTTTTCACGGAAAATACCGATGAATACAGGAAAAGGAGAGCCGCTAAATCCAGCCTACGTGCTGATGCTCAATTCCGGCGAAAGTCTCCAGTTCATCGATCAACGCGCGCAAGGATTTCACGAAGCAATCGGCTTCCTCCAGCAGGACTTCGGCGTCGCCCTGTTTGGCACTGCATTCGAGGTTCTTTGCCCCGGTCCATGCGTCGTTCGCGTTAAACGCTCCGACCATGCCTTTAAGCCCGTGAGCTGCCTTCGCAACAGCCACAGTGTCGCCTTTCGCGATCGATTCCGAGAGATCCTTCAGGAGTCGCGGTGCGTCTCCGTCGCGGCAAAGCTTCACCACTTCTGCGAGGATCCCCATGTCACCGCTGATATTTGACATGAGCGCCTCGGCATCAAATGTAGTGGCAATCGGAGGATGCGGCGGCGAGGCTTCCAGCGCAGGCTTCGGGACTTCAGGTTCCGAACGCAACGG
Source organism: Verrucomicrobiaceae bacterium (assembly GCA_043755735.1). Lineage (GTDB taxonomy): Bacteria > Verrucomicrobiota > Verrucomicrobiia > Chthoniobacterales > Chthoniobacteraceae > SXWH01. The sequence goes on from JAYUSJ010000037.1 coordinate 766, forward strand.
GGCCACAGATGGCTCACATTCAGGTTCTGTCTTTCCCAAGAGGTTACCGGCGGACGCCTGGGGCTCCAAAAAAAGATCGGGGATGAGCCCGCTCATCACACTCAGCAGCTCCTGCTGCCGCACCGGCTTGGAGACGTAACCGTCCATGCCCGATTTCGTGCATTCGTCGCGGACGCCCTTGAGGACATTTGCGCTGAGGGCGAGAATGGGCGTACGATTCAGCGACTTGATTTTCTCGATTCGCCGAATCTCAACCGCTGCTTCAAATCCGCTCATTTTCGGCATCTGCAAATCCGTGAGCACCAAGTCGAACGATCGTGAATTGAATGCCTTCACGGCTTCGTCACCGTCGTTGGCCACAGTGACTTTATGCCCCCATTGTTCGAGGTTCAGCTTCACGAGACGCTGGTTCACCGCATTGTCTTCTGCGACCAGAATAGTCAGAGTCCTCATCGGGGGGAACTTCGTGTTCTTGGGCACGGACATTCCTCCGTCCACCTTGATGTCCTCCATCGCTTTGGAGACCGCGACCCGAAGCGAGCGGGTAGTGACGGGCTTGATCAGCGTTGAGTGAATCGATGGGTGCCGATGGGCGTCGATTTCGCCGCGGCGTGGGGACGACACGAGGAGCACCACGCGCGTAGTCACAAGTTCCGGATAGCTGTCAATCGCCGACGCGAGCTTCACTCCGGGACTTTCCGGGCGAACGGCATCCGCCACAAAAAGGTCGTAAGGTTTTCCTTGCGCCGCAGCCCGGCGAAGTTCGCTAAGGGCGCCGACTACATCCCGGGCCGAATCCGCCTTCATGTCCCAGGAAGTGAGCAATTCGGTGGTGATGCGAAGACTGTTCGGGTGTGCATCCAAAACGAGGACGCGGAGACCCTTGAAAGCCTCGACCGCGTAATCATCCTGCTCGGCCTTGCGATATTCAAACTGCGAGGTAAAGCGGAAGACGGTTCCCTTGCCGACCTCACTCTCCACCTTAACCTCGCCATTCATCAGCGACACAAGTTGCTGGGTGATGGCCAGCCCAAGTCCGGTCCCGCCGAAGCGACGCGTCGTCGAGTAGTCGGCCTGATTAAAAGCCTGGAAAATTGACTGGATGCGATCTGCCGGGATGCCGATTCCGGTGTCCGCAATCGAAAAGGACAACTCTGCATTCCCATCAACCCAACGCGAGTTCTCCACGCGCACCATGACATCGCCGCGCTCGGTAAATTTCAGCGCATTGCCGACGAGATTCACCACGATCTGGCGAAGTCTGTGCGGATCTCCCACGAGCATATCCGGGACTTCCGGACGGATGTGGAGCAGCAACTCCAGTCCTTTGCTTTGGGCCCGCGGCGCGAGGATGGTGAGAGCCTCGCCGAGCAGTTCGCGAATACTGAACTCCGTGCGTTCCAGTTCGAGCTTTCCAGCTTCGATCTTCGAGAAATCAAGAATGTTGTTTAGCAACGCCAGCAGGGATTCTGCGCACGAGTTAATCGTTTCGAGGTAGTCGCGCTGCGCCGCACTCAAGTCCGTGCCCATCGCGAGTTCAGTCATGCCGATGATTCCATTCACCGGCGTGCGAATCTCGTGACTCATCACCGCGAGGAATTCCCGTTTCGCGATATTCGCCTCGCCCGCCTTGAACGCATATCCTTCGACTTCCTGCTTTGCGATAATCGCGCGCTCATTGGCCTGCTGCATTTCCCGGTTGAACTGCAACAACCGCTGCCGATCCCTGCGTCCGCTCTCGACCACTCGGCGGAAAGCTTCCGTCAAGTCTCCAAACTCATCATCCCGACGAGGGAGATCAAAGGGCATATCGGGACCTCCCTCAGCGAGCAGGCGGGTCTTTCGCACGAGTTCTGCGAGCGGTGCCGAAACGGATTTAACCGTCTCTTTTGCGTACTTCATGGACCGGACCAAAAGGACGATCCCGAACAGCAGAAGCCCCCAGCGGATGGAGTTCGGCACGGCGGGCAGGTCGGGTACGATCGCAGCGATTCCCATGACAAGGCCTGGCAGGAGCATTTCGCGCCATCCGGAATCGAGCCGGCGAGGCAGCTTCATGGTCTCAGCAGAGGATGCCGCAGGCTCTTCCGGGGACGACTGTCCAGGAACGCCCACGGTTGCCCGGGATACCTTCTGATTTTGATAAACTATTTGTGGCACTGACTCCCTGAGAAAGCATGACCAATGCCTAAACTGCGAGGTTGTCCATAAATCCTACCGGAAGCTGCGGTATCCGGCAAAAAGAGCAGTCGGGCCGAAAAAATTCACCTTGCGAGATGGCTCTGAAGGGGCATCGGCGACCTCGGTGTGGCTCAGGCCGTTGGCGCGCCTTTTTGCATCTCGGTGCGCAGTTCGTCGCTGGTCGAGATGGTTTTCGCGAGTAGATTCTCCACCGTAGGCCGGGACTGTGCGCGGATGTAGATCTGGTAGCTGAACAGACCGCGGAAGAATGGAATCTTAATGAGAGCTTGATTGACCAACATCACGATGCGGCTGAAAATTCCTTCTCCGAGCACTTTCGGATACGGGGCCGGGATGCCCCGGACCTCCTGGATCTGGTAACCCGTTTGCTCGAAGAGATCGCACAGACTGCGGAACGTGAAGAGGCGCGTGTGGGTCCGGTCCAGAATGCCTTTTCGCCCGTAGTTAAACTGGCCGATGAGAAGCATGAAACGAGTGACGAAAAACGCGATATTCGCAGTGGTGAGGATGATCTCCGGGCGCTTGTGTTTCGCACGCTCGCGGAGCATCTCCATGAAGACCTCCGGGTCTTTCAGGTGCTCGATGATATCGAGGAGGAAGATTTGATCATAGTCCGAGATGTCAACCGGGCATGCCTGTCCGTCGATGTCCCACTTTTTGTAGTCCACGTTCGGAAGTTCGCTCGAGTCTTTGGAATACTGATCGAGACCGGTGACGTGTGCTGCGTCCTTGGCCATGAGTTCCGCGACGTAGCCCCGTCCACATCCGATATCGAGCACTCGCGCACCTTTCTTCACGGAACAGAGCGCCATGGTGTGACTGGAGCGGAAGCCGAGCTTCAGGTCGTAGGTCTCCTCGATTGCGCCAACGTCGAACTTGCGATCGTAGAGCAGATTCTTCCGGTGCATCGCCGCGCGGATCATCGTTTTGAAGCAGTCCCACGCGTATTTGAAACCGTTCACGTGACACACTTCGTCGCCGTAAAATGTGGGGATCGGAATTTCGGAAATTCGCTGCCCAGCGAAGTGGAGCTGGACGATGATATCGGTGTCGAAGTGAAAATCGTTCGAGTTGCGTTCGAAGGGAATCCGCTTCAGCGCTTCGGTTGAATAGAGCCGGTACCCGCTGTGAAATTCGCTCAGGTCTGTACCGAGCATGATGTTCTGGTAGCTCGTGAGCACTTGGTTCCCGATCCATTTATACATCGGCATCCCGCCGGTGAGGGCGTCCTGCTTTTTCAGCATCCGCGATCCAAATACAGCGTCGGCAGTTCCGAGGATGAGCGGTTCGAGCAAGGCCGGGAGCTTCTCCGGCGCATACTGCCCGTCGCCATGGACGAGAGCGACGATGTCGAAGCCGTTCTCGATGGCATACCGATAGCCGAGCTTTTGGTTGCCGCCGTAACCCTGGTTTACCGGGTTGCGCAGCGTGACGATCCGCAAATCGTTGCTCAGAGTCTCGGATTTCACACCCTGCGCGAACGTCTGATCTTTCGACGAGTCGTCAATGATGAGCACCTCGACGTTTTTGTTGCGCAGAGTTGCAGGAATGCGGTTCAAGACGCTGCTGATGGTCTTTTCCGCGTTGTATGCGACGATGAAAATGAGGACGCGCTTTTGCGCGAAGTCGATGGTTTCAGACATGATTGGGCGGGCGTTCTGTAGCGGAACGCGTGCCGATGGGGAAGCGTCCTTTGCGAAATTGGCAGACTGTGTGCTATGCCGAGAGATCATGCCCAACTTTCAATCCCGTCTGTCTCCACGAGCGATCGTGCTCCTTGCGCTCGCCGTGGGCACCTTCGTAAAGCTCTGGCTGGCAGGAACCACCATCGGTTCGAACGATCTCCCGCTCTTTAGAGGCTTCGCCCGATTGCTGGAGCATCACGGGCTCATTGAGCTCTACCGCGGCTCAACGATATTTAATCACACGCCGCTCATCAGCGCCTACACAGTCGCAATGTATCGCCTGGCGGGCGATAGCGTTGAGAATTTCGCGTTCTTCTTTCGCCTCGGAGGAATCATCGCCGATGCTGCGGTGGTCTTCGGGTTACTGCGAATGGTGCGGATGGGAACCAAGATTCCGACATGGGCGCTCGCGATTTTTGCGGCGAGTCCCGTGTCGATGATGGTCTCCGGCTTTCACGGAAATGTAGACCCGATGCTCGCTGCCGCGCTCTTTTTCACCGGCCTCGCGCTGAAGGAAAAGCGCTGGTTCCTGGCGGGCCTCGCACTCGCGATCGCGTGTAACATCAAAGTGTCCGCACTCATCATCGCGCCGGCATTTGGAGCATGGGCGCTCGCGCAGAGCCGCACCGGTGCGCTACGATTCACGCTCGCCTCGGGGCTGCTGACGCTGGCGGGTTGGGCGTGGCCGCTCATTGCGTGCCCGGATGCGTTCCTTCGAAATGTGCTCGGCTACGGCGGATATTGGGGAATCTGGGGAATCACGAATCTGCTGCGCGCCACGGGAAATCCGGACTTCGCAAAAATCAGCTACGTGAATCTATCCGCGGCGCAGAATACGATCATCTCGCTGCTCAAATGCATCGTCATCGGCAGCGCCCTCGGCCTCGCGTGGTTCCGGCGGAAGCAGGATTTGTTCGTCACCGTCGCGGCGGTTTGGCTCGTCTTTCTGGCCTTCGCGCCCGGCGTCGCTGCGCAATACCTCGTCTGGCCTGCGCCGTTCCTGCTGCTGTGGTCGGGCCGCTGGTATGCCGCTGTGACTGCGGGCTGCTCGGTTTTTCTCGCCGCATTTTATACGATCATTTGTAACGGATGGCCATGGGTGCTGGGAATCAGCACTGCGGCAAACACCCCAAACTGGCTCCCGTGGACTCACGTCGCGTGGGTGCCGTGCGTGGCCTGGCTGGTCGTCGCTATTGCACGACTTCGCCCCACGCCCGCAGACGCGTCTTCGCCTCATTAAACTCGGGCAGCCGTCCGTATTTGTCGGACTTGCGGAGCATTTCGCGGAGATGCGAGATTGCTTCGGGACGACGACCCAGCGCCTCGAATGAATCCGCCGCACGGTGGTAGGCGCGCGCGCACCACTGCGGGTAACGCGCCCACGAAACGAAGCAGCGCTGATAGTAAGCGATGGCTTCCGGATAGGCCTTTCGCAGACGCTGAATCTCGCCGAGCGAAAACAGAGCACGCGCTGTGGATTCGCCGCGCCAGGCCTTGGTTCGCGCGATGGTTTCGTAGAGTGCCGTCGCTTCATCGAAGTAGCCGGTATCTTCCGCAAACGTATCGGCGGCGGTGAAAAGAAACGCAGCCGATTTCTGCGGATCTTTTTCCGCAGCGGAGTCGAGTTGAGCGATCCGGGCGCGGGAGTATCGGGCATTCGCGGCATCGGCGGCCGCGGCTTTTTCGTAGGCACCGCGCGCCTCTTCAGCACGACCGGCTCCGCGAAGTGCGTCGGCGAGCGGCGCGACTGCGGTGGGATCGCGGACGGCTGCTTTTTCGAGTGGCACAATGGCCTTCTCCGCCTGACCGGCACGGAGGTATGCCGTGCCCAATGTGAGTTGAAGAAGAGCGGATGCTTCAGTGCCCGCAGGAAGAGCAGCCAGAGACTCCTCGATGATTCGCGCTGCGAGCGCAGGATCTTGCGCATCAAGAGCCGCTTTAGCAGCGGCGTATTCCGGTGGAACCGGTTCGGATTGCGGCACCACCGCGGCGAGGAAAAGCGCCGCAAGGAGTGTAGCCGTATTCACAGAAAGTGAACGCTACTGGTCGTGCCAGGAACGCTCCCACGAAGTGCCCTGCAACGAGCGACCGCCTTCTTCAGTTTCGCCGGAAACGGAGGCATGCGCTTTTACAGGCTTCTGCCAGTTGCGCGGAGTGCTGACGATTGGGTCCATTGCACGTGCGCCACCGACTGGTTCGGACACGGAGGTGTATTGATTGGAGCTGGTGCAGCCAGCAAAAGTCACAACAGCACTAGCGAGGATGAAGAGGCGTTTCATGTTCTTATGTTCGGAATTAACAGACCTCGTTGAATTTGTCGCGAACTATTCAGCGGACCTCCGCCGGACGATCAGCCAGCAGATGATTCCGGTCAGGATGACTGTGACAAGCGGGGCTATTCCGATGCGAAGCTCGCTCCCGATCCACGGCAGGTGATTCTTGCCGAGCTTCGCAAATTTCCCGAAGCCCTGAACGCAAATGACCCATCCCGCATGCAGCCCGATGGCCATCCACAGCGAGCGCGTCTTCAAAGTCGTGTAGCCCAGAATCCATCCCACAGCAAAGAGCGTGGTGAACAGCGAGAGGATCATCATCGGCTGCGAGAACTGGCTGAAAGTGGCGGGAATCAGCTCGAAGCCCGACGTCCAACGGACATCCCCGGCAGCGATCGTCACGTCGGTCGGTTTAATAAAATGCAGCACGGAAAAAATGGCGGACATCGTAAAAAGCGCTCCCATTTTCCCCATGCTGCGCCGAAACACGCCCAGAAACGCACCGCGAAATAGTGATTCCTCGATGAGCGACACGGTCACGGCGCTGAGCAAAACCTTGGGCAATTCACCGAATCGCTGGTCCTTCGCCGAGACCCACTTGAAACCGCCAAACGCCTTCAGCACAAAACACAGGACAATCATCATCCCGATCGCAGCCGCGAGTCCGATGAATGCGTCCCGAACCCAGCGGGCATTGGGTTCCAGCCCGAGCTCCGAGCGCGTCCGGATGCGGAAACTCTTGGCCAGCGGCCACATCAACGCAAGGGCGGCGATGAGCGCGGCGCGATTAAAAAATCGCTGAAATGGATGCTCTCGAAGCGCGGGAATGAGCGCGTTTCCGGCCCAAAAAAGCGGTGGAGCGAGCAGCGCTCCCAAAAAGAGAACTGCGATGAAATAGAGGACGATCTTGCCGGTTGCGTTCAAGGCGGCGCATTGTGTCTGGAAAATGGGCAACCGCAACATTCATACTTGGAAACACAACACCGAAACCGAAAGGCGCGAAGTGCGTGCCGAGAAATTCGGGAAGAAGTGGAAACTTCAATCGAAGCTAAAACACGACGAGAAGTGGACTTACCACGACGTCCCGGAGCTGGAGGATCTCCTCGAACTCCGCCGCGTGCTCTTTAAC
>JAYUSJ010000038.1:0-8042 GCA_043755735.1 Verrucomicrobiaceae bacterium
TCTCCTTGCCGCATGTGACATGCGCACCGCGACACCCGCACCAGAAAAGGTCGTTGAGAAAAACACGACAATTATTGCGCCGCCCGCGAAGGAGGAAAAGAAAGTGGAGAACAACACCACGATTATCAACCCGCCGGCGAAGGAGACCAAGAAAGTGGAGAACAACACCACCATCATTAATCCGCCCGCGCCAGTCCCGCCGCCACCCGCCAAGTAACAACCGATCAATTATCAAGCATATGAAAACACTCACACTATTCTGCCTCGCCGCCACCGCCGTAATATCCTTTTCCGGATGTGAGACGACCGACGAAACGTACGTAGTTCCGGCACCCGCGACTACCAGCACCACGACGACTACCGAGGAAACAACGACGCGTCGTCCCGGCGTGACCACACACACAGAAACGACACACGCCTACTAAAGGCGTCTGCTTCCGATGAAAAGACTCTACTCCATCCTCGCGGCAACGCTTTTCGCAGGTGCTGCCATTTCTTCCGCACAAGGCGCGGTGCAACTCTCCGTGGATTTCTTCCACGACAATCTTGAGGCGCACGGCGACTGGCGTGAGGTCGGCGATTACGGGTACTGTTGGCAACCTCGCGACGTGGACCGTAACTGGCGACCCTATCGCGATGGCCGCTGGCTTTATACCGACGCGGGATGGACGTGGGATTCCGACGAACCTTACTCCTGGGCCGTGTATCATTACGGCCGTTGGGCACGCGTGGACCGCATCGGCTGGGTCTGGGTCCCGGGCACCGAATGGGGTCCCGCGTGGGTTTCGTGGAGGAGAAGCGAGCGTCACGTCGGGTGGGCACCGCTTCCGCCGGAGGCGACGTTCACGCGTTCGATCGGCTTCAACGTAAGGGTGGATGCGGACTATGACATCGGGCCGACGAACTATAGTTTCGTGGATGTGCGTGATTTTGGATCGCGCCGTTTGAGTCGCGTGATCATCGCGCCACAGCAGAACATCACGATTATCAATCGCACGACGAACATCACGAACATCACCTACGTGAACAACACGGTGATCAACAACGGCCCGCAATACGACGTGATCTCCCGCGAGAGCGCGCTTCCGATTCGCAAGCTCAAGCTGGATCGGCGCGAGGATTTCGAAGGCGACCCGCGCGCCGTAAAAGCCGACCAGCTCCGCACCGTCGTCAAGGGCGACTCCGTCCGAATCGCAGCGCCCGCATTCGACGCCGCGCCGGCAAAGGCCCCGCGCAAAGTGGTGGCGAAAGTTGAAAAAGCCGAAGTGAATCGCGGATGGAAGGATGCCGGAACGACCGAGGAAGTCGCGAAGCTGCGCACGAAAATCAAAGAGGAGCCTGCGCAGCCAAAACCCGAGCCCGGCGCAGCGCCCGAAAAAGAAAAAGGCAAACCCGTCGCGAAACCTGATGATAAGATTCCGCCGGATGCAAACGTGCCGCCGGTAGTAAAAGATCCGCCTGCAAAAGGTGAAAAACCGGCCCCTGATGGCAAGAAGCCGAAAGGCAAGGCTGCAAAGAAAGATGAGCCGACGAAACCGGAACCCAAGCCTGAAGCAAAAGCGGACGCTCCGCCAAAGCCAAAGCCGGCAGTGGTGGCGCCAAGGGTTACACCGGAAGAGGCGAGGCCACCCGCACCGGCCGCCGAGAAGGAGAGGACGCCAGCCGTCGAGCCTGCCGGAAAAAATAAGAAGAAGGACGTGCCTGTGCGCAAGGAGACGAAACAGCGCGAAAAGGAAATTCCCGGTCGGGACACCGCGCCGCGTGAAAGCGAGCCCGCTCCGTCGGTAAAACGCGAGAGGGAGACAGCGCCGATCGGGGAGCCGCAGCGAGTGGAAAAAAAGCCTGCTGCGCCGAAAGCTGAATCGGAGAAAGCAGTTCGGAAGAGTTCCGAGATCCGGAAGGTTTCCCCTCCTGTTCCGCAACCTGCGGAAGGACCGGCTGAACCGACGAAGGGAAAAGGCAAAAAGAAGAGCAAGACTGACGAAGAAAAGGCTGAGCCGAAGAGTTAGCCGCTTCGCGAGAGAGCAGATTTTAAGTGTAGGGTTGGTGGCCGGAGTGAGCTGAGAAAGCCGCTCCGGCTCTCCTGTTCCCGGGAGCTGCGGCATGGATCCGAGTGAAATACGGACTGGAACCTGTTCATCGGGAGTTTCCCATGGTACCGCGCAAACCGTGAATCTACATTTCCAATTTTTTTCCGCTGATTTCATTCGGCGATTTGTTGCTGTTGCTGTCGTGCTTTTTAGCGCGGGATGCGCGAATCGTCCCGCATTTCTGGGAGGCGAAAAAGTTTTCAGCAACGTCGTTTTCGCGGCCCCGGAAGGACAGCCATTGCGTATGGACCTGTATGTTCCCAAGACGGATAAACCTGCTCCGGTTGTGATTTGGATCTTTGGCGGGAGTTGGAAGTTTGGGAGCAAGACATTCCACCTGAATGTGCGCGACCTCACCCGCCATGGAATCGCTGTTGCTTCGATTGATTACCGGCTGAGCGGCGTTGCAAAATACCCGGCGCAGTTGGACGATTGCCGCGCGGCTATGAATTGGCTTCGGGAGAACGGTGGACGGTTCGGGATCGACCCGCAGCGAATCGGGGTGAGCGGGGAATCAGCCGGGGGGCACCTCGCGGCTCTCCTGGGCACTCTCGAAGGGGCACCCCGCATCCGCGCTGTCTTCGCGATGTATCCGCCCACGGACCTTGTGATTTTGGGGCGAAAATATGCCAACCCGCACGAGCCCACAAACATCGACCAATTGTTGGGCGGGGCGATCGAGGAGAAGCTTGGGGCGGCGGCCGAGGCCAGTCCCGTGAATCATGTTCGCCGCACATCTCCACCGTTTCTTCTCATCCATGGAGCGCGCGATGAACTGGTCCCAATCGACCAGAGTGAAAGGCTCGTGCAAAAGCTGAGGCGTTCACGGGTTCCTGCCCGGTTGATTGTCGTTCCGAATAAGGAACATTGGTTCTTCCTAAGCAGGAAAGAGGTGTCCGAAGTCGCGGACTTTTTCCTGAGTCACTTCAACGATGCACGTTGATTGGCCGGGCAGGTCAGATTTTCCCGAGGAGCACGAGAATAATCACGACGATGAGGACTGTTCCGAGACCTCCGCTTGGACCGTAGCCCCATTTGCTGCTGTGCGACCATGTCGGAAGCGCGCCGATGAGGAGAAGGATGAGAATAACGAGCAGTATGGTGTTCATGCCGCTAGATCGGACTGGCTTTGGAGGCTGGATGCCTCGGTGAATCGATTTTGCAAAAGACCTTTTGGGCCTGCTCGTCGTGAGGGGACGAGCCGGAGGATTTTTCGCGTGGTGACACGTCCAGCGCCCGTTCTTGCTTCGATGTAATTATCGCTATGAAAAAGATCATCACCATCACCATCCTGTCCACTGCGCTTTTCGCCAACGCCGGAGAGCGAAGCATCATCGATAAAGTACGCGACAAGACCGAAGCGGCCGTCGAAAAGACCATCGATAAAACCAAGGAAGTCGTTCGCGATACGAAAGAAGTCGCCCGTGATACGAAAGACTCCATCAAGCGGACCGTCCGTCGCGCCGAAAGGCCCGCCCGGCCGAGTTGGTGCACTACGAAGGAGTGTCTCAGCGATGAGTTTCCGGTCTATCGCGGTGCTGCGGTCGTGAGCCTCGCCGACTTGGGGCGCGAGATTGCGGCAGTGAAAGCGCAAACTCCTGCTGGCGCACCGTTGTATTTCACGACGCGGCTTCAGGCGCTCGACGAACAACTGGCCTTCCTCTCTGAGCGCCTCTCGCTGTTGTCGCAGGAACAGTTTCAGGTGCGGACCACAGGTCCGAGGGTCGATTTCGATCAGTGTGTCGCCGACCTCGAACAGGCCATCAGCCAGGCGGAAAGCGGAACGATCGTGCTCAATGGCAGTATTCTGATTGCGAAGTAGCGTCAGCTAGGAAGCGGCGGCGCGGGCGAGAGCGGAATGCTCTCACTCGTGCCGTCGTTTTTCAGAAGCAGCAATGTGTCGTGGAACTCTTTGAGCGTGGAGCGATGGCCGACGCTGATGTAGGCGATGCCGGACGAGCGCAGTTTCTCGTAAAGAAACTGTTCGTTCTCTTCGTCGAGGGCGCTCGTGGCTTCGTCGAGGAAAGCGATGATCGGTTTTTTCAAAAAGAGCCGGGCAAATGCAACGCGTTGCTGTTCACCGAGCGAAAGGACGTTTGTCCAGTCCACGACCTTGTCGAGATCCCCGCCAACACGGGCGAAGATGTCGTGAAGATTCACCTGCTCGAGCACGGCGGTGATTGCATTGTCGTCGGCGTCACCTTCACCGAGCGGATACATGAGCTGTGCCCGAAGATTGCCGGGGACCATGTAGGGCTTTTGAGGGAGAAAGATGAGGCGGTTGTGGGCCGGGCGTTCGATGACTCCAGTGCTGGATTGCCAAAGACCGGCGATGGTTCGGAGCAGCGAGCTTTTACCAGAGCCGCTCTCGCCCATGATGAGCAGACTGCCGCGGCGGGGGAGCTGGAAGCTGAGATGTTGGGTGAGTGTTTTTGTTCCGCCCGGCGTCTGCACCGAGACGTCCGCCAGCTTGAGTTGAAGCGCCTCTTCATGGACCTCACCCTTCGCCTCGGCGGCCTCGCGCGCATCTTCGGCGTCGAAATCATCAAGGTTGTCCCACAAGTCGCCAAGACGCCGGATGCCGGCAGTGAACGAGCTCAGACCCTCGATCTGCGCGATAATGATGGAGAGCGCGGCGAGGACTGCGGCAAAGGCGCCTTCTGCCTGGGTGACCACGCCGAACTCGACGGTTCCCCGCATGAACATCGGGCCCACAATGAGGCCCGGAATGATGAGGGCGAGGTAGTTGTACCCGTTCGCAAAGAACCCGAGATTCCGCGTCCAGCCGATGATCCAAAACGAGTTTTCCAGCGCCTCGTTCAACCTCTCGATGAGGTCCCGATGCTCGCGTTTTTCCCCGCGGAAAAATGCGATGGATTCCGCGTTGTCCCGCACCCTGACGAGGCCGTAGCGGAAGGTCGCCTCTTTTTGATATTGATTGAAGTATAGGCCGACGAGTCGCCGGCCGAAGAGCATCGAGACCACAGTACCCACTCCGGCGTAAACAAAGAGAACGCCCACCAGTTTGCCCGAGACGAGCCAAAGAACGCCGAGGAATCCGACAAGGGTCACGATGGAATTCACAATCACGAGGAAGAAATTCAGCACGCCGGTGGTGAAAAGTTTTACGTCCTCTGCGATACGCTGGTCCGGGTTATCGACGCTCTCGGAGGCGCGAATGCGGTAGTAGGCACGATTGTAAAAGTATCGTTTGATGAGAATCTGCGTGAGCCAGCGCCGCCATGCGAGCGAGAGGCGTTCTTGCGAGTAGCGGTAAAAGACGCCGATCGGCACGGAGATGAAACAGACTGCGATAAACTTCCAAATTCCGCGAACCCACGCATCGTGATCCCGCTGCGAAAGGGCGGTGACAAAGTCGCGCATGGCATAGCTGAGGAAGACCTGCACCACGCCGACCGCGCAGCAAAGTGCGAGCAGCGCGGCGAGCCAAAGCCTTGCCTGCCGCTTTGCCGCACCGTTGAAAAACGCCTTGGTGAGGGTGAAAAACTTCTTCAGTAAAACGAGATTTGGCTTGGCGTCTGCGGACATGGATATGGGAATGCGTAAATCGCACTCCTATCGTGTTCGGGCGGCGTTTTGGATGTATTCCTTTTTGAATCTATCAGAATCCCGCTTTCCAGAATGGCGCATTCCCGCGCTCCGACGTTGCAAAAAATGCGCAAGTGGATAGACCGCCCGAGATGCTCCGACAAATCGTACGAATTTTCGCCATGGCCGCCGCTGTTTGGCTTGCTGCGTGCGATAATAATCCGACGCCCAAACCGCTCAAAGAAAAGCGCGAGGATGGATCGAAATGGACCGTGTTTAATTGGGCGCTGACTGCTGACCCGAAGTCGCTCGATCCGCAGTATTCTTACGACCAGATGAGCCGTCGTGTGATGGAGCCGGTGTACGACAAATTGCTCGAATATCACCCGCTCAAGACGGCTCCGTACGAAGTCGTCCCGGCGATGTTGGCAGAGATGCCGAAGCGCGAAGAAGGGCCGGCGGGGATTAGCTATTTGTGCCGGTTCAAGCCGGGCATCTTGTTTCACGACGATGAATGTTTTCCCGGTGGACGCGGGCGGGAAGTTGTCGCGGAAGACATGCAATTTGTCTTCCAGCGCATCTGCGACCCGAAAGTTGAGTCGCCGTTTTTTGGACCGATTTCCGACGCGGTCATCGGCATGGCGGAGGCGCACAAACTGGCGAAGGAAAACGGCGGCAAGCTGGACTACGACAAGCACAAAGTCAGCGGGCTTGAAGTCGTGGACCGTTATACTTTCCGCATCAAATTGAGCCGCCCGTATCCGCAGCTCAAATACTGGATGGCCTTTGAGTGCCTCGCGCCAGTCGCGAAGGAAGCGGTGATGTTTTACGACGGCGAAATCCACGATGGAAAACAGCGTGACGATTTCCACAAGTTCAAGACGGTGGGCACGGGGCCGTTTCGCATCGTGGAATATGTGCCTCGCCAGCGCGTGCGTTTGGAGCGCGTGCCGGGCTACAAGACAATGGTATTTCCTAACGACGGCGGACCGCCGGAGAAGCAGCAGTTTCTCGCGCAGTTCCGTGGCAAACCTTTGCCGCTCGTGGACGAGGTAAATATGAGCATCATCGTGGAGACGATCCCGATGTTCATCCTCACGCGGCAGGGCTACCTCGACCGGATGGCGGCGAATAAGGATGCGTTTGCCAGCCTGCTCACGCCGGAACGTTCGCTCGCTCCGAAATACAAGGAGCGCGGGATGTTTTTGGACCAGGACGCGGAGCCGAGCACGTTTTGGATCACGTTCAATCTCGACGATCCGATCGTCGGCAAGAACAAGAAACTCCGGCAGGCGCTGTCGTGCGCACACGATTCGCAGACTTACGTGGAGATCTTCTTCAGCGGAGTCGCCCCGGTCGCCTCGCAGATTCTTCCGCCGGGGCTCGCGGGCTACGATCCGAAGCATGTGAATCCCTACGGCCACAATCTCGACAAAGCCAAAAAGCTCCTCGCCGAGGCAGGCTACCCGAATGGGCGCGACGCGAGCGGCAAGCAACTTGAACTCACGCTCAGCGCCATCACCGACGGCGGCGACCACCGGCAGCGCACCGAGTTCGATCAGCGGTGCTTCGAGGCACTCGGCATCAAAGTAAAAGTGGACGAAGGCGATTTCCCCATGCTCAACGACAAGAAGGATAAAGGGAGATTCCAGATGGCGAGCGGCTCGGGCTGGGGCGCGGACTACCCCGACGCAGAGAATTACTACTTCCTTTTCTACAGCAAAAACATCCCTCCGGCCGGCAAGAACGAGAGCCGCTACCGCAACCCGGAGTTCGATGCGCTTTTCGAAAAAATGGCCGCCATGGAAGACGGTCCTGAGCGGCTGGACGTGATTCAAAAGATGAACACAATCATCGCCGAAGACGTGCCGGTGATGCTGATGTTTAATAAACATTTTTACACCGTCGTGCAGCCGTGGGCGGAGCGGACACACCAAAATCACATGCTGGAAGGCGGCGTGAAATACACGCAAATCGACGCCGAATTGCGCGAAAAAGCCCGCGCCGAGTGGAACCGAAAACCGCTCTGGCCAATCGCGATTGCCGCATTGGGATTTGCCGCGGCACTCGGCTACGCCATCCGCTGGAACAGGAGGCACAATGCTTAATTACATCCTACGTCGAGTCCTTTACGCGGTCCCGATTTTGATCGGCGTGCTCGTCATTACGTTCCTGCTTTTCCGCGCGTTTCGTTCGGCGGATGAAATCGCGTCACTCCAGCTCGGCCCGAAAGCCACGCATGAGCAAAAGCAGGAATTCATCAAGAAAAACGGCCTCGATTTGCCCAAGGGAATGCAGCTCTGGAATCACCTGAAAAACACCGCCAAGCTGGAGTTCGGCGAATCGTGGCGACTCAGCCGCAGCGTGCGCGACGTATTCTACGACGGCGTCGGCCCTTCGCTT
>JAYUSJ010000039.1:0-8026 GCA_043755735.1 Verrucomicrobiaceae bacterium
AACACGTTGAAGGCGAACATGTTGCTTAACTTTACGTCGGACCCAATCGCTAATGTCGAAGGCTTTATGGTCGGCAAAGCACAAATTTCTGACTCTTGAATGGAGAAGTTCCGCTTCCACGCCCTCGTCGAGCACAACCGCGGCGTGCAGCCCTATCTCGTGAGCGGGAAAAATCGGGTCGCCGCTTCGAGCGACCCCGCAAAGCCCGAAGCCGTGGCGAGTGTGACCCTCGGCTGGCAGGATGCCACGGCGGCAAATCCCAAGCGCAAACAATGGACCGGCACCGGCATCACCTACGGCTCCGAGAAAACAGTCACGCACGACCTTGCGGGCAACTCTGCGAGTTTCGATGCCGAAGTTGCCGGCAACACTCCGCCTAAAATGCTATTTATCGAGCGCGCTGTGCGGGCCCGGAAGTAGCGGCCTATTAGTTCTGTTTGTCGCCCGATCGCAGGCTCTTCAGCAGCGTCTCCAGCTCCACAATGTGAACCATGTCCTTGGGACGCTGGATTGCTTTTTTGCTTTCGATGATTCGTTCGATGGGAAGCATCTTTACCTTCATCCCGAGCCATTCGACTTCCACCGCACGCCGATACTCGTATGCAAAAGTCTTCAAGCCCGTGACCACGTAAAGAAAGTTTACGAGATGCTCTCCCTTGAGAATTACCGCGCTCGGTGAATGGAGTGTCGCGTCGAGTTGATCACAAAGATTGATCACCCGCTTATACTGCCGCCACGGCAGGCCGATCCAGATGTCTAGGTCCCGCGTGACGGTGGCAGCTCCCTGGATGACTGCCGCACCCATTCCGACGATGAGAAATAGGATGCCTTCCCGTTCGAGAGCTTCAAAGAGCTGAACAATCGGACGGAATTCCTGTTCGCTCTCCAACGCTCGTCCGGAGTCATTTGGAGATTTCGTTCGTACAGGAATTTTTCGTCCTGCTCGAACTGGCTGGCTGTCGGCCTCCACTTCGCCGTGGGGCGTTTCTTTTTTGAGGCGCTTTTTTTTTCCACATCCGTAGTGAACGCTACTCCCGTTCTGCGCTCAAGCCGGATTTCGGACCGGAGCGGGTGCGCCTTTGCGGGCAAATCGACCGCCCGGTGGCTTACGCCCGCCGGTCTTTGATGGCAGCCAGGATATCCGCAATCGCCTCGTCGCGTTTCTTTGCGCCGACGTTGCCTTTTCCGTGGAGGCGGACGCTGACGTTGCCGGCTTCGAGGTCGCGGTTGCCGAGGACGAGCATCGTGTGGACTTTGCGCTGCTCGGCTTGCTGGATTTTGCCCTGCATTTTATCGCTGCCGAAATCCCCGTGTGCGCGGACTCCGTGCGAGCGTAGTTCGGCCACGATGGCTTTGCCGTAGGCGACGAGAGGCTCGTCGGTCCCGATGGTGATGACGCTCACCTGCTCCGGGGCCATCCACAGCGGGAAATTGCCGGCGTAGTGCTCGATGAGGAAACCGATGAACCGCTCGTGCGTGCCGAGCGGCGCGCGGTGGATGCACAGCGGCGTGTCGAACGTGTTGTCACGGGTGCGGTATTGCAGCTTGAACCGCGCAGGCACGGCGAAATCCACCTGGTTCGTGGCGATGGTAAATTCCTTGCCGATGGCGCTCCACACTTGCACGTCAATCTTCGGTCCGTAAAAAGCGGCTTCGTTCGCCACTTCGACGAAGTTGATGCCGGATTTGACGAGGACATTGCGCACCATGTCCTCGGTCTTTTTCCAAAGCGCGGGCTCGTCCACGAACTTCTGCCCGAGCTTCTCGGGGTCGTGCGTCGAGAACCGCATCTGGTATTTCTCGAATCCGAAGATGCTGAAGTACTTCAGATACATCTCGTTCACCGCGCGGAACTCCTCCTCGAACTGTTCCTCCGTGCAGTAAATGTGCGCGTCGTTCATCTGCATCGAGCGCACGCGCATCAGGCCCATGAGCTCGCCTGATTGCTCGTAGCGGTAGCAAGTGCCGTATTCCGCAAGACGCAACGGCAAGTCGCGGTAAGACCGCGGGACGGCACCGAAGATTTTGTGGTGGTGGGGGCAGTTCATGGCTTTGAGGTAGTAGCGGTCCGTTTTGTAAACATCGGAACCCCACTCGGGCAACATATCCAATTCACTGCTGATGGCTTTCCATTCGTCATACACCGCAATCATTTCAGGAGACGCTTTTCCCTCCTTAACACGCTCACACGCGTCCGACATTACTCTATTCGTGTATTTCTCTGGCTCAAAGCAACGCCGCCGATTGTCAATTTCGGCGGCCTCTTGTTTAGAAAGTTCCAGTATCTCACCATATAATTCTCCTCTTGTTTTAGGCCGTCCATCTCTCGGGTTGCCGTTAGCGTCTGGATACTGAAGCTCCAATTCACAGAGACGGTCTGCCAAGTGTTCATTATTTTTCGCGAGAACATTTCGCCGATTTAGGCCATCACTCAACTCCATCGGAGGGAACATGCTTTCCTCGTAATACGGCAGATGCCCGCTCGTGAGATACATATTCTCCCGCGCCAGATGCGGCGTGCGCACGCGGTCGTAACCGGCGGCAAACTCCGTCTCTTTCGCCAGCCTCTCCAGCTCTTCGATGAGCACCGTTCCATTTGGCAGCCAGAGCGGCAGGCCGGGGCCTACGTCTTCGTCGAACGTGAAAAGCTCCAGCTCTTTACCGAGCTTGCGATGATCGCGCTTCTTCGCCTCTTCGAGCATGTTGAAGTGCTCTTCCATCTGCGTCTTGTTCTTGAACGCCGTGCCGTAAATGCGCTGAAGCTGCGGATTTTTCTCGTCCCCTTTGTAGTAGGCAGAGGCGATATTCGTGAGCTTGAACGCCCCGATATTTCCCGTCCGCATCACGTGAGGTCCCGCGCACAAATCGATAAAGTCGCCGTTCTTATACAGCGAGATTTCCTCGCCCTCCGGGATGTCCGCGAGATTGCCGATTTTGAACTTCGACGCATTCCCCGGACGCTCCGACAAGCCGCCCAGCCGTCCGCTTTCCGCCAGTGCCAGCGCCTCTGCACGCGAGACCGCCGTGCGCTCAAAGACGTTATTCGCTTTGATCTCCTTCTTCATCTCCTCCTCGATGCGGGCAAAATCCTCCGGCGTGATGCGATGTGGGAGGTCTACATCGTAGTAAAACCCCTGCTCCACCGGCGGCCCGGCAGCAAACTGCGCCTCCGGCCAAATGCGCAAAATCGCCGTAGCGAGAACATGCGCCGCGCTGTGGCGGAGCCGTTCCAGGTCGGTCATCTGGTTGCGTTGATCCAGAGTCTTGCGTTCGGTCTGTGGCTGCTGCTGATTTTCTTCGGACATAAAATGGGGCGTGAAACTAGCGAATGAATCGCGCGAGGCAAGGCGGACGATCGCTGCGGCGCCGCAGTATGCCAGCGGACGGCAATAGACTCACCGCAAAGGACGCTCCGAATTCCAAAACTATTTCGAGGGTCGGACAGCCTTTGTCCGGGGGCGCATGAGATACTTCGCCCGTTATGAATAAACACCTCACCGAAATCGCATTCGTCCTCGACCGCTCCGGCTCCATGCAATCCATGGCCACCGCCGCGATCGACGGCTTCAACCACTTCCTCAAATCCCAGCAATCCGCGCCCGGCCACGCACGACTCACCCTGGTACTCTTCGACGACGAATACCTCGTTCCCCAAGTATCCTCTCCCGTCGTCGAAGTCCGGCCGCTCACCCGCGAGACCTACGTCCCGCGCAACTCCACCGCGCTTCTCGACGCCATCGGCCGCACCATCGAAGAACTCGGCCAGCGCCTCGAAGCCACGCCCGAGCCCGAACGCCCCGGCAAAGTCATCGTCGCCATCCTCACCGACGGCGAGGAAAACGCATCGACACAATTCACGTGGACGCAAATCGCCGAGCGCATCCGCCACCAGACCGCGCACTACCAGTGGGAGTTCTTCTTCCTCGGAGCCAACCAGGACGCAATCGCCACCGCCGCGAAGATGAGCATCGCACCGCAAAACGCTGCCACTTACGTCGGCGACAGCCTCGGCCAGTTCTCGGGAAGCGCCGCCCTCGCGCGAAAAGCAAACGCCGTCCGGTCCAAAGCCGCCGGAAAGAAAATGAGCCCCGCCGAAGCCCTCGACGCCGAAGCCCCGCTGTCCAACATCCTCAACGAAGAAGACAGTAACCGCCGCGGGAAATAGACGGCCCCGCATGTACGTAGCCGCGCGGAAACCTGCTCACATCGGTCATCAGGCAATGTGGTTCCCATGTTCCCGAAGATTTTTAGACACGCCCCGGAGGCTGCTCCTCCGGCCCGTCCGATTACCAGCGTAGCTCGGCTTTCCGAAGTCGAGTTTCCGCGTCTTCAGCAGGTGGAACGGTCAACTCCTCGACAAGCCACGCCTCGACACTGGAATGTCGAGCTACGAAGGCGGGGCGCCTGCGCCACGACGCATCGCACCACAAGAAAGTGGCACAGCCCGGCGCGGCTATGAAAACGGCGGCAAGCAAAAGCATCGCAGCGCAAATCACTGCCGGCCACAGCCGGGCCGGACTGTGCCACAGTCCCAGCAAATCCACCGGCGCCGTGTCGTCAGCACACTTGCGAATTGGCGTAGTCCAAATCGCGCTTCAATTCCGCGAGGTCGTAATTACGCACGGCCTTTCGCTCTGCGAGCAACAACTCGAAATTCATCCAATTCAGCCCAGTCATCTCCGCAGATTTTCCAGCGGAAAGCGCCCCTCGCAAGTAAAGCGCAAGCGCGAGTTCCTTCCGAAGCTCGTTCGCGACCCGACATCCGATCAATTCTTTGAGATCGCCAACTCTTTTTTGGCTCCCCGGCTAGCGTGAATCGTCAACCGCCGCGTTCTCGTTCAGCAAGAATTCGATGTTGCTGACAAATTACTTCGAAAAGTTGTCGCAAGGAAATTTCGCGAGCTGATCGAATTACGGCGACGCTTGCAATTGGTGAGCGGTGAGCAAAAGGAGTTCTTCCTCGTCATTCAATTGCGGGAGCAAATCGTCGCGGATCGCGATTGGGCTATTCGCCCTTCCACCGCCCAACTCGTCATCGGAACCGTGGCTCAGATTGGCATCCGGCTGCTTTTTCAAGGATGCGGACTCGGGAAGTGGGGGACCACAGCAAACGGCACTGCTCGGTGTAGATTCGTGGGTCGCTGTGGATTAGGCTCATTTGGTTCCTGCTTTCGTCCTCACATTGCGTCATTTGCATCCGGGTTGCACCGCATCAACTGACAAAATCTCATCTCTCCCAAGTCGTTGTTTGCGCGCCTTCCATTCTGGCTCACCGAGCTTTCCGTCAGTCCTTCGAATCCAGAAAACTCCCCGCACAAAGCCGCGCATACACCCCGCCCAGCGCCAGCAAATCATCGTGCCGCCCGCGCTCCACGATGCGCCCGCGCTCCATCACCAGAATCTGGTCTGCATGCCGCACCGTGCTCAGCCGATGCGCGATCACGAAGCACGTCCGCTTCTGCATCAGCCGGTCCAGCGCTTGTTGGATGAGCCGCTCCGTCTGGGTGTCCACGGAAGCTGTCGCCTCATCCAGCACCAAAATCGGCGGGTCTTTCAGCAACGCCCGCGCGATCGAGACCCGCTGCTTTTCTCCCACGCTCAGCTTTATCCCGCGCTCGCCCACCACCGTATCCAGCCCCGTCGCCAGCCGCTCCACAAATCCCGACGCATTCGCATCCCGCAGGCACTGCCACATCTGCTCATCCGTCGCATCCGCGCGACCGAGCCGCAGATTGTCGCGCACCGTTCCATTAAAAAGAAAACTCTCCTGCGTCACCATGCCCACCGCCGTCCGCAGCGCCGCGCGCGGCAGGTCCCGAATCGGCGTCCCGTCCACCCGAATCTCCCCGTCGTCGTATTCGTAAAAACGCGTGATCAAATTCACCAGCGTGCTCTTCCCCGCGCCCGTCGGCCCCACCAGCGCCACCGTCTCCCCCGGCTTTGCGCGCAGCGTGATATGACGCAGCGTCGGCCGGTCCTCGTCATACGAAAACGACACATCCTCAAACTCCACATCGCCCTTCACCGACACCGCCGCCGCGTGCTCCATCTCATCCGGCTCCGGCTTCTCGTCCAGGATCTCAAACACACGCTCCCCCGCCGTCCTGCCGCTCTGGATGAGCTGATTCAGCGAATGCAGCTTCGCAATCGGGTCGTAAAGCAACCCCGTCAAAAACAACAACCCCGCCAACTGCCCGTGCGACATCCGCCCCGCCAACACCTCGTGCCCCCCAAAGCCCAGCATCAACACCCCGCCAACCGCCCCGAAGAACGACATCGACGGACTATAAATCGCCCACACCTTCATAATCTTCAGCGCCGCATCCCGCAGCGCCCCGCTCACCCCGTCAAACCGCGCATGCTCCTCGGTCTCCCGCGTGAAAGTTTTGATCTGCCGAATCCCCGCCAGATTATCGTGCAACAGCGAATTCATCGCCGACGACGCCTTTCGCTGCACCCGGTAGCGCTTCGGCGCCGTCATCGTATAACTCAGCGCCCCCACCACCAAAAACGGCACTGGCAACATCGCCAGCCACGCCAGCTTCGCATTGGCCGAAAACAAAAACGCCAGCGCGATCGCAATCTGCAACACCGCCACCACCCCCTGCTCGATTCCATCAATCAACATCCGCTCCACCGAAGTCACATCCTCCAGCAACCGCGTCATAATATCCCCCGTCGCCCGGTCATCGAACCACTTCAGTGGCAGCTTCTGGATGTGCCCGTAAAGATCGCTCCGAAGATCAAAAATCACCTTCTGCTCAAACGTATTATTTAGAATCACCCGCAGCGCATTAAACCCATCCCGCCCCAAATACGCCGCCGCCGCCACCGCCACCAGCGACCAAAGCCGCTCCCCCCGACCCGCGATAATGTCATCCATCACCAGCTGCGTCACCTTTGGAAAAACAAACGCCAGCAGCGTAGAAGCCACCGCACAAAGCATCGTCCCCGAAGCCATCCCCGGATACCGGCGCAAATAAGCAAACACTCGGACCACCACCCTCATCGAAAACCCGCGCCTCGCATAAAATGAATCATCTGCGAGCCATACCACCGAACGCGATCCCGCGCAAAGGACAGAAAGGACCAAAGGGGCAGAAAAGACCGCGTCCCTTGGGTTCTGTGAGTCCCATATCGTCCAGTCAGCCAGGAAAGCACGTCGCGGATTGCCAGCGCCCGCCGCGCCGCGCAACATGCGCGCGAAATTCGTATGAAGAAAAGCATCCAAACCATAGCCATCATCGGCGGCGGGCCCTCAGGCTCGGCGCTCGCGTGTCATCTGCTCAAGCGCGGACTCACGGCGGTGCTGTTTGATGACGGAGCGCGGCCGGAGTTAATCGTCGGCGAGTCGCTCATCCCCGTCATCCTCCCGATGCTCGACCGGCTCGGCGTCCGCGAACGCGTCGCCGCCATCGGGCAGCAGAAGCCGGGCGTGGCCTTCACGTTTGGAGCGCACGAAACCATCACTTTTAATTTCCAGGCCGTCAGCCGCTGCAAGCTCCCCACCTTTGCCTACAATGTTCCGCGCCCCGCGTTCGATCAGGTGATTCAGGACCGCGCCACGGAACTCGGCGTCGCGCGCATTCCCATCCGCGCAAAGCTGGAGCGCGTGGAGAAGGACGGCGTGCGGCTCTCCGCGGAAACGCTCTCCGCAGCACCGGCGCTCAACGGCACCCAGCCCGACCTCATCGTGGACGCCAGCGGACGCTCGCGAACGCTCGCCCATTTGCTCGAAATCCCCGCGCGAGTCGGCCCGCGAAAAGACGTCGCATATTTCGCCCACTACCACGGATTCGAGGAGGAAAATCCGCGCGGCATCGTGACAATCACCCGCCTCGCTGCCGGCTGGAGCTGGCGCATCCCGCTGCCCGACAAACTCTCCGTCGGCGTCGTTTTGAACCGCGAAGAAGCCGCCCGACTCGGCGCAACTCCCGAGGAACGGCTGGAAGCCATCATCGCCCGCGACCCCGTGCTCGCACCCGCCGGAGTGAACCGCGAGCGCGTGAGCAAAGTGATGACCTAC